>CAWVRV010000040.1:0-21386 GCA_963932755.1 uncultured Flavobacteriales bacterium
ATTTCCGGCCGTGGCCATGGGTATAATTTTAAATTGTGTGTTCGCGTGATGCTTTCTCGTGATCCTTTATAGCGACTCACCTAACGCCACGGCTGTGGGGTAAAGACGGCTATTCGGATGTTCACTTGCAATATGAGAGAGTACGTCCTTTGCTTCTTCAGTTCTTCCAAGCTCAATTAAAGTGATTGCTTGCTTGTAATGATAGCTCGGCGCCAAAACTTTCCCCGCGAGTCCTGCATCAGCTGCATCAGCTGCCTTGAGGAAGTATTCTGCTGCGTGCGTGTAATCTTCAAGATCAGAATAACAATCCCCCATTCCAGCAAGAGACATCGGACCGAAGACATCGTCATCAAGATCCACTTTGTCAAAAGCTTGAATAGCCTCTTCGAACAATCCTGCATCGCGATTGACAACTCCGACTTGGTAGGCTGCGCGACTCGCAGCATATGTACCTGAGTAATCTTCCATGATCTCTTCAAGGCCTGCCGAGAAACCATCTCCGTATTGCGCCAAATCTAAAGAATCCATTGCAAAATAATGTTCTGCTTGGAAAATTGCTTCTTCTGCAGCATTTTCAGCGGGAAGCTGCACCAACATGCGGTATCCCATAAATGCGAGTATGATTACTGCGGCACCTCCCAGAACCAGGGTGAGTTGTTTGCGGTTTTTATCGACAAACTGTTCTGTTTTTGTGTACACTTCATCAACGTTGATGATTGTCTCGTCTTTTGCGTTTTTCTTAGCCATGGTAATTTTGATTCCTTTCTAATAGGATTGAGAGTGCAAAAATAAGAAATTCGCACTATGCAATTAAACTCTCTTCACCTGATTCATTTTAAAAACCACATAAGTGGTGATTTGGAGTTTGGAAATCACGTAAATTGTCTGCTTGGGGACAACGGTTCTGGCAAGACAAACATCCTGGATGCCCTGCATTACCTGTGTTTTTGTAAAAGTTATTTTAATCCCATCGATGGACAAAATATAACACATGGAGAAGCCTTTATGTTGGTAAAAGGTGTCTTTAGTAGGCTTGGAGAGGAGGAAATCGTGAGTTGTGGTGTGAAAAAGGGGCAGAAAAAAGTGTTTAAAAGGAATGAAAAGACCTATCCGAGGCTTCTTGAACACATCGGAAGGTTTCCGGCGGTGATTATTGCACCTGACGATGCAGAAATCATTCAAGGTGGGGGAGAAGTGAGGCGCAAATGGTTGGATGGTGTGATCTCGCAATATGACAGATCTTACTTGGAAAAGCTGATTGATTACAACAAGGCTTTGCTCCAAAGGAATAACTTATTTAAATACTTTGCGGAAAACAGATTGTGGGATGTTTCTATGATTGAGCCCTGGGATATGCGATTGGCGCCAAATGCGATTGCCATTTCTGAGGCAAGGAAAAGCTTCATTGAAAAGTTTATCCCCGTATTTGATGAAGTCTATAAAGAAATAAGTGGGGGGAATGAATCTGTAAGTCTTGCGTATTTAACTAAGGTAGAAGGAGACGAGTCCTCGTTCCTGGAACTCTTAATAGAGACAAGAGAAGATGACAGGAAGCTGAGGAGAACAACTTGCGGCACGCACAAAGATGATTTGGCCTTTAAGATTGGCGACCACCCATTGAAGAAATTTGGGAGTCAAGGACAGCAAAAAACATTTCTAGTTGCTCTTCGTCTGGCTCAGCTTTCTTTCCTCGAGCAAGCGACAGGGGTGAAGCCCATTCTGTTGTTGGATGATATTTTTGATAAAATTGATGAAAAACGTGTTCAAGCTTTGATGCGAAGAGTGACGGATGGGTCTTTGGGCCAAATCTTCATCACCGACACCCATCTGGGGCGTATTCCAGAAATGTTTAAATCTATTGGAGCGGATGTTCGTGTTTTTGAAGTAAGTGACGGAGAAGTTATTACCTTGTCACAATGAGAATCCCGTCAAAACGAAAGAACAAAACTGAAACGCTTAAAGAAGTGATAGACAAGGTTTTGCGGATTAACAGCATGCATTCTAAGCTCGACGAGGTGGAGGTGGTACTGGCCTGGAAAGAAGTGTTTGGAGAAGTGGTGAATAAAAAAACACGTCGACTGATGCTTCAAAGTGATGGGACGTTGCTTGTAAGTCTTGACAGTGGTCCTCTCAAAGAGGAATTTAACCACGAAAAGGAAAAGGTTGTTAAAATGTTGAATGCTCACCTCAAGAAGGATGTCGTAAAAGGGGTGAGAATACGCTAAATTTGTACATGCGAAAATGGATCCTGCTTTTATTCTTGTTTGTGGGTATCGCTGCGTTTGTTACACGCCCTGATTATTTGCATACAGAGTCGAATCCATATCACAGCTCAGCCTTTGTCTCTTCATATGGAGGGCTTCCGGATACATTAAATTCTCTTTTTACTGGAAGTGGAAAATGTGCGGGATGCCATTCCAGCGACCCCAATTCATATGCGTCAATTCCCGGTCAGGTATTTCCGGCTGTTCCGATGCCCGGTTCTTGGGATGTAAATCCCACGGATATGTGGCGCAGTTCGCTTATGGCGAATTCTGCCAAAGATCCTTTTTGGAGGGCAAAAGTTGCCCATGAGGTCGCAGTCAACCCAGGTCATCAAGTAGAAATTGAAGATAAATGTACTTCGTGCCATGCTCCGCTTGGACATTTTGCGGCAAAACACGATGGGATTGCGCATTACTCCATGGAGATGTTGTTGTCAGACTCTTTGGCCTTAGATGGCGTGAGTTGTGTGGCATGCCATCAACTTTCAAGGGACAGTTCAGGTTTTTCTTTCAGTGGCCAATTGTACTTTGATTCCGCGGTCATCTACGGTCCTTATGGATCAGGTAAAGATGAGCCTCTGCTTTACACCCTTCCTATGGAGACCTACACCGGTTATGTGCCCATGTACGGACAGCATATTGAAGAATCTGCTGTGTGTGCCGACTGTCACACTCTGGTCACACAAATCGTGGATCTGGAGGGCAATTATACAGGCGATGTGTACGTAGAGCAAGCGACATACCACGAGTGGGTGAATTCTGTGTTTTCTGGTGAAGGTGTTGACTTGCCACTTGGGAGTGAAGGTTCTGAAGCAACGTGTCAATCTTGTCACATGCCGAGATTGGAGGACCCCGTTATTATCTCTTCTGGATATGCTTTCCTCGAGCCCCGGTCACCTTTTGGTCTTCATACGCTTGTAGGTGCGAATACAGCAATGCTCGAGATCATGCGAGACAATGTTGAAGGTCTCGGTTTAACAGCCACAGCTGCTCAGTTTGACAGCACGCTTTCTCGAACTTTGGATATGCTTCTGGGGAAATCGATTTCTTTAGATATTATTGAATCTGGATTTTCTAACGAATTAGAGAAACACCGCGTCAAAGTTGAACTTATCAATCTGGCAGGACACAAATTTCCTTCCGGTTTCCCAGCACGGAGAGTGTTTGTTGAACTCATCGTGGATTTTGAGGGAGACACCCTCTTTCACAGTGGGAAACTGGATCAATCTGGGGCCTACATCTTAGGCGCAGATGAATTGGGTCTGACCGATTATGAACGTCACCACGATGTTATTTCAAATGAATCGCAGGTCCAAATCTATGAACTTGTTTCAGCGAATGTTTTATCGATGCCCACAAATGTGCTTGAACAGGCTGCCGTGACATTGAAAGACAACCGTCTTGTTCCCTATGGCTTCAGCATGAACCACCCCGCGTATGATACGACTCGGGTAGAAGGTGAGGTTCTTTTTGACCCCAACTTCAACTATTCAGAAGGAGAATACGGTTCGGGGTCTGATGTTGTTTCATATGAATTGCCACTGGATGTGACCGCGGGGATTCCGTATCTGTCAAGTGCTGTCGTTACGGTCAATGTGTACTATCAAAGTATGCCGCCGAGATGGGTCGAGTCAATGTTTGATTACAACTACTTGCAACCGGTGGCAGACTTCCAGGTTTTATTTGAAGAACACGGTTCTGCGGCAGTTTTGGTGGCTTCTGCCACGGATTATTTGGCTGGAAACACGTCCGTTTCGGATGTCTCTTTTGAAGATGTATCGGTTTCAATTGGGCCAAACCCTTCCAGTGACGGTGTGACCATTTTATCTTGGTCTGGGATGCCTGATGCGAAGGCAGGATACGAAGTGTTTGACGCGAGAGGGAACCTGGTCAAGCTCGGTTCGCTCGAGGGGGTGTCAGGAAAGAAAACGCTACAACTTCCAATGGCAAAAGGGACCTACATCATTCACGTCAATTACAATGGCGGAACGAAGTCATTAAGAGCAGTCAGGCTTTAGAGAAAGTCGTTTGCAAGGTTTGCAAGATCTGAACGCTCTCCTTTCTCTAGTGTTATATGACAGTACAGATCTTTGCCTTTGAGACGGTCTATGACGTAGGTCAGACCATTTGATTGTTCGTCCAAGTATGGAGTGTCGATCTGTCTGACGTCACCCGTTAAAATAATCTTCGTGTTCTCTCCAGCGCGCGTGATGATGGTCTTGACTTCGTGCGGTGTTAAGTTTTGGGCTTCATCTACGATAAACACCACATTTGAAAGTGAACGGCCACGAATATATGCCAGGGGGCAAATCTGAATCTTTCCTTGTTCTCTCATTTCCTCAATTGCGCGATATTTACGCTCATTCGCTCCGAACTGATTCTTGATGTAGTTGAGGTTGTCCCAAAGAGGCTGCATGTATGGATTTACCTTCTCCTCTGCATCACCAGGTAAAAACCCGAGATCTTTGTTTGAAAGCGCGACGATCGGTCGTGCCAGGATAATCTGGTCAAACTGATTGCGCTGCTCAAGTGCGCCTGCCAAAGCGAGCAATGTCTTTCCTGTTCCTGCATCCCCACAAATCGTCACAAGGTTAATGTCTGGGTTTTGAATCGCATGAAGTGCAAACGCTTGCTCTGCATTGCGAGGTTTCACGCCGTATGCATATCCCTTGTCGACGCGTTCAATCATTTTCTTTGACTCGTTAAAGTACCCAAGGGCACTGGACGAGCAGTTCTTCATAATGTAGAAGTGATTGTTTGCTCTGGCGTCTCCCAACGCTGAAAGTTTCTTTGTGGAACCAGAAACATACATTTTCCGAATCAAACTAGCTTCTAGGTCATCGATTGTGGTTTTCCCAGAGTACGCAAATTTCATGTCCTTGACTTTCCCAGTCAAATAATCTTCTGCGGGCAGATTGAGGGCTTTTGCTTTCAGTCGGAGATTGATGTCTTTTGAAACGAGCACGACTGTCGCATTTTTCTCGATCAATTGTAGATTCAGTGCGGCATCAAGAATTCGATGATCGTTCGTTTTTTTGCCAAATACCTTGTCTGCCTCACTCGGGTTTGAGGAGTCACCCAAGATGATCTTCATTTCACCACCTCTTCCGTTTTCTAGCGGAATCCATTCTCTCAGTGTAAAATCCTTACTTAATCTGTCAATGATTCTAATCGACTCACGCGCTTCATAATGTTTGGTCTCATTGCCGACTTTGAAATTGTCAAGTTCTTCCAGTACGGTAATAGGTATGGCGATTCGGTTTTCCTCAAAATTGACAATTGCACTGTGGTCATACAGCAATACGCAAGTATCTAAAACATAAATCTTCGTTTTTACCTTGGACTTTTTCTTCACAGAAATCTTCTGAATCGGTGCTGTTTTCGGTGCTTGCGTTACTGCGGCCATGAAGCGTAATTTTAAGGTGTTATTCCTCTCAAAAGTTACTCATGAATTCAAGTATTTTTTGTATCCTCCCCATGTCAGTTCTTCACACTGGACATAATGATAACCTTTTTACCTCAGTATTTAATGGTGTTTCAAGCCTTAATCCGACAATGATTATTCTTCTGGAGACCAAATCCTGTCTGCTTCCTCCTCATCCTCTCTCTTTCCAGGGTTCTTAAATACGTCGACCAAACCTTCTGGAACTTCAACTTTGAGGGTCTCCTTCTTTCGGTCAACCTCGATCTTGAAATTGTCAGGAAGGGGCAAGATTAAATCGACCCCCTCTTGCTCGACTTCAAGCATGGGATATGGACCGTGATCCAACACACGTTTTATTTTCCCCAACTCCATTCCTGTCGCCAAATCAATCGCTGTCCAACCTGGTACTTCGTGAAAGTAGAATACATCTCCTTTCAACACGGGAAGTTGTTCGATGGGCAAATAAATGTCTTTCCCACAAAGCTCCCTGGCTTCATCCTCTGAATTCACGCCATTCAATTGAACGACAAACCTGTCCTTATGAGGCTTAAGTTTTAATATCGAGTAGGGGACCAGTTGCTTTCTCAACTCTAGCCAAATAAGTTTGATTCCTCTGTAGGGTCCAGTGTCATCCACATCCATCCATAAGATCAACTCTCCAGAATATCTGAATGGTTTTGTAATCTTCCCTAAAATAAATCCGGCGTTCTTATTCATGACGTGTATAATAACCCACTAAAGTATTTGACGATCCTTTGCAATTTACTTCAAACAACAAGGGCCACCTTCATGGTAGCCCTTGAAATAAATTTTGTGTCAAGCGAATTATTCGCCTTCTTTCTTTTCTTCTTCAGCAGCCGGAGCCTCTTCAGCAGCAGGTGCTTCCTCAGCAGCAGGTGCTTCCTCAGCAGCCGGAGCCTCTTCAGCAGCAGGTGCTTCCTCAGCAGCCGGAGCCTCTTCAGCAGCAGGTGGTTCCTCAGCAGCCGGAGCCTCTTCAGCAGCCGGAGCCTCTTCAGCAGCAGGAGCCTCTTCAGCAGCAGGTGCTTCCTCAACAGCCTGAGCCTCTTCGGCAGCAGGTGCTTCCTCAGCAGCCGGAGCCTCTTCAACAGCGGGCGCTTCTAGCGCAGCTGTTTCAGCAGCAGCAGCAGCAGCCATCTCTGATGCAGCGTTCGCTATTTTAGCTTTACGGTCTGCGTTAATTTTCTTTTCTTTTGTAAGCGCATCTGCAACTTCTTGCTCTGCAGCTGAACTTAGAAGACTGTTCTTTGCTTCAATCTTGCTTTGCTTTTCATTGTACCAAGCTTCGAAACGTTTCGTTGCTTCAGCATCTGTAAGCGCACCTTTTGCCACCCCTTTTAACAGGTGATGATGATAGATTGCTCCAGTGTACTTTAAAATAGCACGGGCAGTATCAGAAGGTTGAGCACCGACTCCCAACCAATATAAAGCGCGATCGTGATTGATCTCGATCGTAGCTGGATTTGTGTTTGGGTTGTAAGTACCGATTTTTTCGATGAAGCGACCGTCACGTTTTGCACGTGTGTCAGCTGCTACCATGTGGTAGAAAGGTTTTCCTTTTTTACCGTGTCTTTGGAGGCGGAGTCTTGTAGCCATAGTGGAAGAACTTTTTATAAGGGTCCTAAACCCTGTTGTTAATCAAAATTGGAGTGCAAAAGTAATCATAAACTCACCACAGTGCAATAGTTTATTGATTTATTCAGAAACAAACCGTCCCAAACAGACTGAGCCATCCCAAGATGTCAGAAACCGAGGTGCTGTCGTCTCCGTCAAGGTCTATAGGACAGGAGTTTGAACATCCCATTGCGGCTAAAATAATTTGAAGGTCACCTACACCCAATGTGCCATTTTGATCATAATCACCGGGGCAATCTGGACAAACATCAGAATTCATCATTGCAACCATCAGCTCGATGTCTGTTCCCCACACAGCATCCGTTACCTCAGCGGAGTAATACCCACCGGCATCGATGGTCAATCCATTCCATTCGATATATTCTGTTGGACAAACCTCTGTTTGTTCTGCGGCCAATTCCAAAACGAACAGTCCATTTTTAATGTCAGTAATTAAGATCCTGCCCGAGGGAAGCGCAGAATGGACACCCCAGGCACCCGCAAAGCCAGCGTGAGAGGTTTCTATAAAGGTGTCAAACCACGCGATTCTTTTTGGCTCCTCAGGAGTACTCACATCAAATACTTGCAATCCATCGTGATAATAGGAAACGAAGACCAATCCATCTCGCATCATCATGTTGTGGGGTATAGACTGAGGATTCACTTCCGAACTTAACAATGAAACGACTTGAAGGTCACTCAAATCCGAAGTGTCAATGACTTTAAGAGGTGATCCGTGTGTTTCATCAGCGAGAACGTAAACATCGTCTTCGGGAATCCACCAGCCGCTGTGATTGCCGCCTTGAAAAGGATAGTCAGTCAGGGTTCCGATGACGGTGGGCGTTTCGTCGATATGCATCACAAAAAGCCCCGCCCCGCCGGAGTTGATCCAAGCGGTGTCATTCTCTACGTAGATGTCGTGACAATAATTCACCCAAGGAGAGAGGTCCGTGAATTCAACGGGATCGCTGGGGGTAGAAACGTCCAGTACTTTTACCGAGGTGTTGTTCCCTGCGTAGGAATTGCTGCACAAGTAAAGCAAGTCGCTGTCGTTGTCTACAAAGACATTGTGGGCGTTGATGCAAAACGTATCTGAATCGTACACGGTTGTCACGGTGGCAGGCAAACCACTCAAATCAAAAATCTGAAGACTGCTGGCCCCTTGGTCACAAACAGCAAACAGCAAGGTCCCGTCGATGTGGTAATCTCGATGGGTTACAAACGAACCTCCATCTGCACCTGGTAAAAATGCAACTTCCACAGTCTCTCCCTCATTCGAAGACAGTTCGACAACATGTGTTCCGAGTGTTGAAGCCACAATTGCATATTCCACGCCTCCCACTTCTAACCCTTCAACATCGTTGTACGCTCCACCAAATCCGTTGATGGGCAAGCTTGAATCTGTCCAGGTGCTTACAAGCGTGACGTTGTCGCTTCTTCGCATACAGCTTCCATCGTCAACGTTTGCGGATGTATTGTAGTTAAACGCTTCAATGTTCATGCATCCAGCAATGGGGCATCCCTCAATCAGAGGAAGTGCAAACGAGAACAAGTCTCCCGGCACTGTGGGCACTGAGCCAGAGCCCATCAAAACCCCAGAACCGTCGGTGACCGTAAGTTCTGCTCCTTGCCAACCATCTCCATAAGAGTCATACAATACAACGGTATAACATGCTGGGCTGAGGCAGAAGGTCTCATTGGATACTTCCCCTGTCACGTATTCCCCAAAATTCCCAAATGGGCCAGCTGCTTGAGTGCCTTCGGAATCCAACACCTCCCACGACAATTCTTCGCCATACAAATCCGCACTGATCGTCGCATAATAGGTGTCTTGCGTTCCGTCCTCGCATTGCAACATTCCGCAACTTGGGTCCGTGGATAAATCTAAGGTTTCAGAGGATGCAGTGACAGACCCCGAAATGTTCTCTGAAAAGAAGAACACAATACTCCCGCCTTGCCAACCGTCTCCGTAAGAATCTTCTAACAAGGCGTAATAGCATCCAAACCCGATGCAAAAAGCCTGGGTGTATGTGGAGTTGTCCTCGAAGCCAGAAAAGGGTCCCGCGATGAGTTCGTCGCTGTCATTGAAAATACTCCACGATATTTCTTCAGCCCAAATCCCCGTAGTAAGTTCTGCCGTAATCTCCACATTTGGCAAATCACACGGTTGTTGAGAAATCACATCTGCTTGAAAACCAGTGTAACAAATCACGATCAGAAGCAACAACTTATTCATCTCTTAAAGATAGGGATAATATGTTTAAAACATCAACAGGTTTTTTGGGGCATTTTGCTAGATTATAAGTAGGTTAGAGCGATGTTTTTAATCTACGATACAGAGACCACAGGTCTGCCTAAGAATTACAATGCCCCGCTGACCGATTCCGACAATTGGCCCCGGTTGGTTCAGCTTGCTTGGCAGCTTCACGATGCGAAGGGAAAGCTGCTTTCTCGGGGGAACAGTATTGTACGTCCCGATGGATTTACGATTCCGTTTCAAAGTGCAAAAATTCATGGGATTACGACTGAAAGAGCTGAAAAAGAAGGCTTGCCTCTGAGAGAAGTCATCGAGGCGTTTCACAAGGATCTCGGAAGCGCAACGTATATCATGGGGCACAACATCGAATTCGATGTGAATATCGTGGGTGCAGAGCTACATAGGTTGGGGCAGTCCTTTGAAGTGTTGACAGACATTGCGTCGATTGATTCTAAAGAGGAAGCAACTGCGTTCTGTGCGATCCCCGGAGGAAGGGGCGGTAAATTTAAATGGCCGACGCTAACGGAACTGTATACGAAGCTTTTTAAGAAAGGATTTGGCGATGCCCATGATGCGGCGTATGATGTGGACGCGACGGCACGATGTTTTTTCGAGCTCTGTAAACTCGGCGTCATCCAACGTCCTGAGATCGTGGACGTGTCGAAAATAAAATACCAAGCACCGAAACTTGAAGATGCGAATTTCAATGTTGAAGGAGAGGCAAACGCATCGCCCGATTTAGAAATCCCGCCTGCGCAAAGCGCGAACATTTCAACAGACCTTGATGAAGTCAAGTTCAGCCATCTGCACACACATTCCCAGTTCAGTATTCTACAAGGCGTGGGGCAGGTGGAGGAAATCGTTCAAGCAGCTGTCGATCATGGGATGCCGGCTTGTGCGATTACAGATACAGGCAATATGATGTCTGCTTTTTTGCTCGTAAAAGCAGCAAACAAAGCCAAGATTAAACCCATCGTAGGGATCGAGTTAAATGTGTGTGACGACATGCATGACAGGAGTCACAAAGATGACGGGAACGCCTCGGTCTTTTTGGCCAAAAACAAAAAAGGGTATCACAATTTAATCAAACTCTCATCTCAAGCATATACAGATGGGTTTTACTACGTTCCGAGAGTAGATCGCAAGCTTGTCGAGAAATACAAGGAGAACCTCGTCGTGCTGAGTGGCGGATTGTTTGGTGAGATTGCGTCGAAGGTTTTAAATGTAGGTGAGAGCCAAGCTGAAGAAGCATTTGTTTACTGGAAGAACTTAATGGGGGAGGATTTCTACGCGGAGCTTAACCGACATGGATTGGAAGAGGAGGCGGTCGTCAACGAATTCTTATTGCGGATGTGCGCGAAGCACGATGTCAAGTATTTGGCGGCAAACAACACGTATTATGTAGATGCCAAACAGAACGAAGCCCAGGACATTTTGCTTTGTGTGAGGGATGCGCAAAACGTCAGCAAGCCTAAGAAATATATAGGCAAGAGGGGGCGAGAATATCGGTTTGGTTTTCCAAACAATGAATTCTACTACAAGCCGCAAGATGCAATGAAGCAATTGTTTGCGGATTTGCCTGATGCGATTAAAAATGTAGAGACATTGGTCGGCCAGTTTGAGGGATATAAATTGGCGCGAGATATTCTCCTTCCAGAATTTGATATCCCCGAGGCGTTCAAGTCCCCGGAAGATGAGAAGGATGGAGGCAAGAGGGGGGAGAATGCGTACTTGAGGCATCTGTCCTATATCGGGGCGAAGAAGCATTGGGGCGAAGTGTTGGATGCCAAATATGTTGAGCGATTGGATTTTGAGCTGTCCATTATAGAAAAGACAGGATATCCAGGTTACTTTTTAATCTGTGCGGACTTTATTGCGGCTGCAAGAGAGATGGGCGTAAGTGTGGGGCCGGGTCGAGGTTCTGCAGCCGGGTCGGCAGTCTCGTACTGCACAGGGATTACGAATATCGACCCGATTAAATACGACCTTCTTTTCGAGAGATTCCTCAATCCAGACCGTGTGAGTATGCCCGATATCGACATTGACTTTGACGATGAAGGTCGTGGGAAGGTGATCGATTATGTCATTGACAAATACGGGTCTGACCAGGTGGCCCAAATTATCACATATGGTAAAATGGCTGCGAAGTCTGCCATTCGAGATACGGCACGTGTGTTAGAGTTGCCACTTCAGGATGCGGACCGCATTGCAAAATTGATCCCACTCGTTCCTGATATTTCGCTTAAAAAGATCTTCTCTTTGGGCGACAAAACGCTCAAAGAATTGGCGAACGGATCGGAGGGTTTGGACTTGATTAATCAATTAAAGAAAATAGCTGCAAAACCTGGTTTAGAAGGGCAGACGGTGAATACCGCCAGAGTGGTTGAAGGTTCGTTGAGAAACACGGGGATTCACGCCTGTGGGGTGATTATTACACCGAGTAACATCACAGACTACGTTCCGGTTTCTGTCGCGAAGGACAGTGCAATGGTATGCACTCAGTTTGACAATCATGTCGCGGAGGATGCCGGTCTGTTGAAAATGGATTTCCTCGGCCTGAGAACATTGACCATCATCAAGGATGCGGTGACAAATGTGAGGGAGAGAAGTGGCATAATCTTGGATCCCGAATCCTTTCCTTTGGATGATGCCAAGACTTATGAATTGTTCCAAAGAGGTCATACGGTCGCTATTTTCCAGTATGAATCCCAAGGGATGGCGAAGAACCTGAAAGAGTTAAAGCCTACTGAATTTGGTGATTTGATTGCGATGAACGCGCTATATAGGCCTGGACCTATGGAGTATATCCCTTCATTTATCAGAAGAAAGCACGGAACAGAAAAAATAGAATATGACCTAGATGCATGTGAGGGATACCTGAAGGAGACCTATGGAATTACCGTGTATCAAGAGCAAGTGATGTTGCTTTCCCAAAAACTCGCAGATTTTACAAAAGGTGAGGCCGATACGCTGAGGAAAGCGATGGGAAAGAAAAAGAAAGCGTTGATTGCGCAGATGAAGCCGAAGTTTCTTGAGCAGGGCATGGCGAAAGGTCATGACCAGGTCAAATTGGAAAAGATTTGGACGGACTGGGAGGCGTTTGCTTCTTACGCGTTTAACAAATCTCACTCTACCTGCTACGCTTGGATTGCATACCAAACCGCATACCTGAAATCAAATTACCCCGCCGAGTTTATGGCGGCCGTTCTGTCGAACAACATGAACGACATCAAGAAAACGACTGCGTTTATGGATGAGGCGCGTAGAATGGGAATCGATGTCCTCGGTCCGGATGTGAATGAGTCGCGCTTTAAGTTCGCGGTAAACGAAGCTGGAGCGATACGATTTGGGCTGGGAGCGATTCGCGGAGTAGGAGAGGGCGCAGTATTGTCAATCATTGCAAACCGACAAGAAGAGAGTGAAGAGAAGTCCCAAGCGCCCAAGCTGAATCGGTACACGTCGATTTTCGATTTTTCAACGCGCGTAAGTCTCAAGGACTGCAACAAAAGAGTGTTTGAAGCGCTCGCTGTAGGGGGAGGATTCGACGCCTTTAAGAAGGTGGGTGGAGATGAGATTTTCAGATCGCAATACTTTGCCAGAGACGAGAAGGATCGTACGCTGATCGAGATTGCGATCAAGTACGGACAAGCGTTACAAGCAAGTGAAGACTCCGCTCAGGTAAGTCTGTTCGGAGGGGGAGATGAAGCTGAAATCCCAGAACCTGTCATTCCGGATGCTGAGCCTTGGGCGGATATGGATCAATTGAATAGAGAAAGGGATGTCGTGGGGATTTACATCAGTGGACACCCCTTAGATCTTTTCAGGTTTGAAATGAATTACCTCACGACAAAAGGAGGGCTACAGATTCTAGAGGAAATGGATCCCCACAGGGGGAGGAAGATGAACTTTGGGGGGTTGGTTTCCAAAGTGGAGCATCGGATAAGCAAAGCAGGCAAGCCCTGGGGGAAGTTTACGCTGGAGGACTATCACAGTTCACAGGAGTTTACGCTGTTCGGGGAGGATTACATCAACCTGAAGGACTACATGGTCGAAGAGTGGATGGTCATGGTTGCGGGAAGTGTTCAGCGTAGAAGGGTTTGGAAGGAAACAGTAGGGGACCCGGGGTCAGAATTCAGGCTTTCAGGAATCTCTATGCTTGCGGACACACGGAAAAAACGTCTGGAAAGAGTGCGTATAAGTTTAAACTTGGAGACATTAGATGCCTCTTGGATCGATCGCCTGGAACTTGCCATTAAAGGCTCTCCAGGAACGGTGGGTTTGACCTTGGATATTTTTGATGGAGAATCAAAAGTTGAAATGCCCAGTCGCGCCGCCAAGATTGATGTAACCAGTTCATTTCTAAGTGAACTCGATGATCTTTGTGCACCGGGCGTCGCAAAATACAAGTTTGACCTAAGGAAGTCATATTAAATTCCGGGCAGAACTTGTTCACTAAATGTGCGCTTCAATAGTGAAAAACTGACAATCTATTTTGACTTTTTGGCTTTGTAGGTCCGTTTAATGCGAATACCTTTGAGGTTATAACAAGACTATTACATTTAATATTTATATCATGGCAGTAGAATTTACAGACAGCAATTTTGAGGAAGTCGCTTTAAACAGTGGCAAGCCTGTAATGGTTGACTTTTGGGCAGAATGGTGTGGACCTTGTAGAGTAGTCGGTCCTGTAGTAGAAGAGTTAGCGAATGATTACGAAGGCAAGGTTGTCATCGGCAAGGTCAACGTAGACAACAACACTGAACTAAGCGCAAAGTATGGCATCCGCAATATTCCGACCATCCTTTTCATTAAAGATGGTGAGGTGGTAGATAAGTCTGTGGGTGCTTCTCCAAAGAATGTTTTAGAGGAGAAGATTGAGGCGATGTTGTAGTAGACGCCAAGTCTGCTCCGGGACTGCTCCGGGACTGCTCCGAGTCTGTTTCGAATTTTATTGAAAATAAATCATCCCTGCCTATCTTAGGTGGGGATTTTTTCATCTACTTTGTAATTCATTAATCCAAACATGGCACTCCGTCCCAACCCCGAAATGCAGCAGCGATTAGGTCGCTTAGAGTTTCTCGCAAAACAAGCCGTCGAGGGGTTTATTACGGGGCTCCACAAAAGCCCGTTCCATGGGTTTAGTGTGGAGTTTGCCGAGCACAGAATCTACAATCCTGGAGAGTCTACGCGCCACATCGATTGGAAGCTATATGCGCGTAGCGACAGGATGTTCGTCAAACGGTACGAGGAGGAAACGAATTTGAGATGCCAAATCGTCATCGATTGTTCTTCCTCGATGAGATACCCCTCCGAGGTGACACTCGACGGCCCCAAGATGAATAAGCTCAAGTATTCTATTGAATCTGCGGCGGCCCTCATCGAGCTGTTTCGACGTCAACGCGATGCGGTGGGCCTCAGTTTGTTTTCCGATTCCCTGGATTTACAAACGCGCGCAAGATCGAGTATGTCCCACCACAGACTGCTCTATCACAAGCTCGAGGAAATCATGGAAACAAATGATCAGCAGGGTACCTCTGCGATCTCGGCCATACATCAAATCGCGGAGGCGACCCCGCGACGCTCCCTGATTATCCTGTTCAGCGACATGCTTGACAAGTCCGAAGATCTCGACGCGACAATCGACGCGCTCAACCATCTTCGCCACAACAAGCACGAGGTTGTCGTCTTTCACGTGTTGGATAAATCCACTGAAGTAGCTTTTGATTTCCCAGAACGTCCTACGAGATTCGTAGATCTTGAAACGGGAGAAGAGCTTAAACTTCACCCTTCCGAAGTTCGCGATCACTACATCTCTCGCATGGGAGCGTTACGTAAAGAACTGTCCACGAGGTGTGGGGCACATGGGATCGATTGGGTAGATGTTGATATTGCCGAGGGTCCTGTCCCTGTTCTTGCGCGGTACCTCATAAAGCGGAAGAAACTTTTTTAACTTTTCAGATAAGAACGTTGCAGAGAGGGAAAGGATATCTTATCTTTGCGCCTCCCGAAAGGGAACCCAACCCAAAACTGGTCTGGTAGTTCAGTTGGTTAGAATACATGCCTGTCACGCATGGGGTCGCGAGTTCGAGTCTCGTCCAGACCGCAATAAGCCTTGGAGAAATCCAGGGCTTTTTTGTGTTTAAGGCTTTTATTTATTGGCGATATCGAGCTTTTAAAAACAATAGCGTACATCCAGAGTCAGAAAAGAATCCTGTCAAGCTCAAACGTATTATTCACACTAATCCCGAAGACACTGTGCACAATCAATATATCATCAACGGCGACAGAGCCATCTTGTTTGATCTTTGAATTGCACAAGGACAAATATCCGATTTCGTTCAACAAAAGAAGGAAGTCCACGATAGAGATAAAGCCATCCTATTGATAAATGGTAACGCAATTACTGAGAGTCGTTAACTTGAATAACGCTTCATATCCTCGGATTTCAAAAAGTTTAAATATAGACAGGCCCTCAAAATAAAATTCAAGATTTTTTATCAGGAATCTGAGACATACACCGCTCTGCAATAGCTGTTATGGTAAGTGAGGGATTCACGCCGGGATTAGAGGAAATCATAGAACCGTCCACAACGAACATGTTTTTATATCCGAAGACTTCGTTGTTCTTATTGATGACACCTTTTTCAGGGATTGAAGCCATGACCGCCCCGCCGAGGATGTGTGCCGTCGAGGGAATTCCAGACAATGTTTCCAGGACAAATGAAGTCGATTTTCCTTGGATTATTTCTGCGAATTTTTGAGTCAAAGCATTCGAAGCTGGGATATTGGGATTTGGTGCTTTTCCTTTTGAAACTGAAGATGCAAGCCCTCCAGTAGGCCCCAATTTAAATTTCAAAGTACTGTCTAAAGTTTGCATAAACAGCAGTACCACAGTGCTTTTAGACCAAACGTTGCTCACGTAAATTTTTGCATAACTCCATGGCGCTTTCAACAAAGAAAAGGTCATACGAGACAACCGCACGACAACATTTGAACCATGTGAAACGGGCAAATGCAGAAGCTTCCAAAAGCCCGATCCCGCTGAATACCTCACTGCTTCCAAGTGTGAGTTTTCATCTGTGTGAAGTATCGATCCTATCGCCACTCCCTTAGACATATCCAAGTCCTCTCGGAGCGTACTTACGCTAATAAGCGTCTCGTTATTCGTACGGATATCTCCACCCACCATCTCCGAAAGACCTGGCAAAGTCGTAGACTTCAATTTCAAAAGCAGCTTCACCGTTCCCAATACTCCACCAGAAAAAATGACACCTTTCGCGCGAACCTCTCTTGTGCCACCAAATATTTTGGTACTTGATTTCAATGAAATCTTATATCCTTCTTCACCTTCACCCCCATTAATCGGCGCTACCCCTAAAGCTTCATTTTCTGCAAAAATTTCTGCACCCAACTTCTGAGCAAAATACAAGTAGTTCTTGTCAAGAGTGTTTTTAGAATTGTACCTACAACCAGTCATGCACCCACCACAATGAACACATCCAGTTCTAGAAGGGCCCTCACCCTCAAAATAAGGGTCTGCCACTTCTCTCCCTGCCTTGCCGAAATACACTGCAACATTTGGATGACGAAATTCCTTCTCCTTTCCTATTTCAACTGCTAAATCTTTCAACGCTTTATCGGCGTCAAAAAGCCGAGGATTTTTCGTAGCCCCCAACATCCGAAGCGCCTCCTTGTAATGTGCATCTAGTTCCCCTTCCCAGTCTAAGAGCCCAGCCCAACTTCCAGAGGCAAAAAACGCACGCGAAGGTCGCGGCAATGTATTTGCATAAACCAAGGAACCTCCTCCAACACCTGTTCCAGATACGATCGTTACATGCCTCAGAAATGTCATTTTCATGATTCCGAAAAACCTAAGCCCCGGAATCCACAGCCATTTCCTCAAATTCCAATTCGTCTTGGGAAAATCTTCCGCATTCTTAAACCACTTCCCTTTCTCAACCACAAGAACCTTATAGCCTTTCTGACTAAGCCTTAATGCAGACACGCTCCCCCCAAAACCACTCCCAATTATCACGTAATCATAATCAAAGTTTTCAGATGTGCTGAGCATTTCCACAATTTAGTTTAATATGCGCCAATGAACACACGGATGGCTCTAATTAGTCGAAAGTAAAACGTCAAAATGGTTTGTCCTCAATCTCTTCGAACCCAAACACAGTTTCTGAAAATCCCATCACAATTCTCCTTGATCTTGTTGCCTACCACTCTGTAATCTGTGTGTTGAATAGAGCCTACAATCCCGTAAAATTGAAATGAAGAACTGTCCGGGTAGAGCGTTAATTTCAGGAGCGTATCGATCTGTAAGAAATCATACGTTCCAGAGTGACTTCCGCCATTTTCATAGCCAAACCGATAATATCCAGGACTTCCATCCCCGAGATCCAAGTTCTCAAAGACCATCAATTCCGGTCCGTTGTCTTCACAATTGGGGCATCCTCTGTCCGCATCAATATCGTAGGTGCCTACAATCTTCTCTTCAATGGGCCTGCAACCTATCCATGTAAATGAAAAGATGAGAATGTAAATAAATGTCTTCATACCCTCAAATATCGGAAACTATCCCCTACCTAAAGACTAAGCATCTCTAATCCATTCAAATAAAAAAAACGTAACTGCCAAGCTGAATAACTTTATACGAGGTGGCTTCTCCAGATTTAATCAGAAATTAATATCCTCACGTCTACTGGTCTAGAAGGTTGTTGTCATCCAAAAGTTATTGAGCCTCAGGAAACCAAGCAGTTCCGTTCCACCTTAATATATCTCCAACAAGTGTCCCTTCGGGCAAAGAATTTTCAGAGATCTGTAGTTGTAAGGTTGCATTCTCTACTTGTAATTCATCAATCTGTTGCTGAAGAACTGACAGAGTAACCTGTACATAAATCACATCAAACCATGGAAGAGCATCTATTTGATTTTGTAAATCTTGGATTACTTCTAATAACCCAACCCCATCAACTTGAATCTCAGCAGGAGAAAAATCATTGCTATACACGCTGAAAAAGTCTAAAAGGTCTGGCAAACCAATCACTCCATCAACGTCTGTATCGGGGTTATATGGGTATATAATGGTCTCTTGCGCAGAGAATGAAGTAAATATGCCTAAGAAGGCAAGGGTCAATACAAGTTTCATTGGTTCTTTAGTTATTTGGTTTTAAGAACACAAGATAGGCAAAATATTTTTATGTACATTAATTAATTTCATATGCCAATGATGGATTACGTTTCTTTTGGTTCTTGGTGTTGCCCCGTATTCTAATCGTTCCACTTGCGCCTTAGTACCTGGCTATGTAGAAAACCCATTCTAGACAGTTTTAATAAATGTTACCGAATCGAAACAACGGTGCCTCAAACCCACGTAAATAACCAAACATAAAAGCAAGACTATAAACCTGAGTATTCACTAAGACCCTTTTACTTTTGAGTTGTAAAATCGGGTAAAGAACTTGTATTAAGTTGTCCTCTTATCTACACATAAATTAATAGTTGTATCTTGTTAGTCTTAAAACCAAAATCATGAGATATTTACTTACTTCTTTGTTATGTGTCTTGACGCTATATGTCACAGCACAACTGCCAAACGGAAGTGTAGCACCTGACTTTACAGCCACTGACATTACGGGTGTCGAGTATAATCTTTACGACCTGCTTGAGGAAGGAAATACCGTCATTTTAGATTTTGAGTTCACATGGTGCCCTCCTTGCTGGAACTACCAACAAACAGGCATATTAGAAGATCTCTACAATGCTTTCGGTCCTCAAGGCACTGGAAATCTATATGTATTCTTATTAGAATCAGATGATTCTACGACTGAAGCTGACTTATACGGAACGGGGCCTAGTACAACAGGAGACTGGGTTACTGGAACATCATTTCCAATTTTTGACAACATGCAAGACGTATTTCAGTTATACCAAAACACATACGCCCCTTCAATCTACACTGTTTGTCCTGATGGGACACCTAACGCAACTACCGGTGAGATGGAATACACACTTGTTGAGTCTGGTCAAGCATCTTTTGATGGTCACTTTGCTGCTGCATTTATGGACTGCTCTAACCCAATTGCTAGTGTTGCTCCATTAATGACATACAACGGTGAAACGAGTTCATGTGGAGGAGGTGAGTGGATGGCTTCAACATATGTTTCTAACGTTGGAGTTGACGAAATAACAGCCATGACTTTTGCTGTTGAATTAAACAGTGTTGCTCAATCAAGTATAGCATGGACAGGTGTTCTTTCAAATGGTGGAAGTGAAACAGTAGACCTCGGGTCTTACTCAGACTTTGGAACTTTTGTTTACACATTGACATCTGTTAATGGTTCTAGCTGGAATTCAGAAGAGATGGTTGACATCGTTGAACCTGTCGAATCTTCTAACATCATACAAGTACGTATCACGACTGACTCCTACCCTGAAGAGACCGGTTGGACCATTGAGTCTGCTTCTGGAGTGTACATCGATGGAGTTGCTACAGGTGAGTTGGCAGGTCTTCCTTCCACTGAATACACTTGGGATGTTGCACTCGATCTTAATGAATGTTACATTTTCACAATGACAGACAGTTACGGTGACGGGCTTAATGTTTCTCAATGGGGTGAATCCGCTGACGGTTCGTTTTCTGTAGTTTATATGATTGGAGAAAATGAGGTGGGTACAATTGTTTCTTATAATGGTGCTACTGATGGAGATTTCGCGGAGTTAGCAATAGGAATTGAAACCATCGAGTACGTGTTTTCTGGATGCACCGATTCAACTGCATGCAACTATTTTAACTATGCTACCGAAGATGATGGGTCCTGTGTTTTTCCTGAACTTGGGTATGATTGTGATGGACAAGTTGTGTGCTTCGATATTTTCATCTCAGAATATGTTGAAGGTTCAGGGAATAATAGAGCTGTTGAATTTTTCAATCCGACTTCAGAATCAATAGATTTGAGCGCGTATGAATTACAACGTTGGAGAAATGGAGCATTCACTGTGACTGATGCGACACAGCTGTTCGGAACTTTGCCTCCACTATCAACCTGGGTACTTGTAAATGGACAAACAGAAGACGTTGATCTAGATGGAGGAGGAATTTCTCCAGCATGTGACCCTGAACTACAGGCATTGGCTGATCAACTGGACAATCCATATCCCGCTCCTACTTTTATGAATGGTAACGATGCTTTAGTGCTCGTAAAGAACGGTACAACAGTCATTGATATTTTTGGAAAGCCTGGGGAGGACCCTGGAGTCGCTTGGACGGACGATGCTGTAAACGGTTTTACAGATGTTGGAGACGGAGCAGATTGGCTTACGTCAAACCACACATTACGCCGCAAGTTCGATGTAGTTCAAGGAATAACTGTTATACCTATGGTTTTTGATACTTTTCTTGAATGGGATACCCTTGGATTAGATACATGGGATGGACTGGGGTTTCATAATTGTTTTTGTGGAGATTCTCAATCCGAAATTGAAGGATGTACTGACATTAATGCATGTAATTACAATTCAACAGCCTTAATTAACGATGGCTCTTGTGTTTTTCCTGAACAATGGTATGATTGTCTTGGGGAATGTATTTCCGATGTTGACAATGACGCAATTTGTGATCAATTGGAAATTATAGGCTGCACCGATTACGAAGCCTATAACTTTAACTCTGAGGCGACTGACTCTGATAACACGCTTTGCATCTACTTCGTGGCGGACTGTAACAGTTTTGGAGATTCTGGCTGGCTTGATACTGAATCGGGTACTTATCCCGGGCAAACCTCTGGCATTTTCGGTGAGATATACA
>CAWVRV010000041.1:0-21260 GCA_963932755.1 uncultured Flavobacteriales bacterium
GCATCGGCGGTGTCGCGCAGATTGAAATCGGTTTTTCCATAGCCCTCACGCTTGAACGTGAAGACGGCGTTGGGGCCACACTCGATTTCGCCATTCGTCATTCTGGTGAAGTGGACGCCAAGGAAAGGGAAGTCGGGATTGGGGACGGGATAGATGAGGTTGCGGACCTTGTGCTTGGCGTGGTCGTTGAGTTCGTAGTAGTCACCACGGAAGCCGACGACTTTCTCACGAAGTTTGACGCCGTCTTTTTTTGCGAGACGGTCAGCTTGGAGGCCACCACAAACGATCAGGTGTTTCGTCACATATTTGGCCTTGGAAGTCGTCACAAGCGTGCCCTCACCTTCGGGGGTGAAATCCAGGACTTCCTCAGAAAGGTGAACGGCGGAAAGCGGCTGGATGCCGAGTGCGACCTCAACCATCTTCTTTGTGGCAGAGACAAAATCTATAATGCCTGTACACGGAACCCAAAGCGCTGCCTCTCCCCTGCATTCGGGTTCGATGTCGCGGAGCTGGTCCGAGTTGATCATCTCGATGCCTTCGATTTTATTTTCGAGGCCCAGGACGTGAATTGTATTCAGAGAGCCCATTTCCGAAGCGTTGGCAGCGACGACCACCTTGCCACAGACATCGTGGGGAACGTGATGCTCTTTTGCAAAACGGACGAGCTCATGTCTGCCTTTGACACAGTTCTCGGCCTTTAGAGATCCCGGTTTGTAGTAAAGTCCAGAGTGGATAACGCCAGAGTTGTGACCGGTTTGGTGTGCAGCAAGGGAAGGCATTTTATCAATCAGCAGCATCTCCTTCCCAGGAAACCTTTTCTGCATCTTGTAAAACGTGGCCGCCCCTACAATACCGCCTCCAACCACAACAACATCGTAATTCTTCATCAGGATTTATTTCTAGCGCAAAGGTATACGCGAGTTCACACTATCTTGTCGCACATGTTAAAGATTTTCAAAAAAGAAGGGTCAGAAAAAGTCAAGTGGGGATGGACGATGTACGATTGGGCAAATAACGTCTACTCTCTCGTCATCACCACAGCGATTTTTCCAGTCTTTTATAACAGTTTGACATCTGAAAAAGATGCCAACGGGATGATTATTGACGGGACGGACAACGTGATGTTTTTAGGGATGGAGTTCGTCAACACGCAGCTGTACAGCTACGTCCTGGCGACGAGTTTCCTTGTCATCATCATTATCAGCCCCTTGTTAAGCGGGCTCGCAGACTATGCCGGGAAAAAGAAATTGTTCATGCGGATTTTCTGCTACATCGGTTCGGCAGGCTGTGTGGGTTTGTATTGGTTTGATGCCGATCATTTGGAATTGAGCATGGTGCCGTTCTTTTTGGCGAGCTTGGGGTTTTGGGGGAGTGTGGGATTTTACAATGCCTTCCTGCCTGAGATAGCGCCCAGAGAAGAACACGACAGGTTGAGTGCAAAAGGGTACGCGATGGGATACTGGAGTTCGCTGATTATACTCGTGATCTGTGCGGGGATGATCATCGGAGTAGGCACACATACCACGACGTTTTGTTTTGTAATTGTGGGCTTGTGGTGGTTCGGATTTGCCCACATCACATTCAATGCCCTTCCAGAGAGTGAGATTAAAGATTTGCCGCCCGGGAATATTTTGGCGCAAGGATTTAAAGAGCTCGTAGGCGTCGCCCGAGAGTTGAAAGGGTTCGTTCACCTCAAGAGATATCTGGGGGCGTTTTTTGTGATGAGCATGGCCATACAAACCATCATCATCATGGCTTCTTCGTTTGGTATCAAAGAAGTGGGACTCGATGAAACCGAGCTCATCATTACAATCTTTGTGGTGAACCTTCTCGCCATTCCAGGAGCGTTTGGATTGAGTGCGGTGAGTCGAAGAATTGGAAACATCAAAGCACTGATGACTTGCATCGTTGGATGGGCTGCGTTGTGTTTGTACGCCTATTTCTTCGCAACGACGAAGATGGGCTTCTACGTGGCGGCAGGGGCGATAGGGTTCCTTATGGGAGGCACGCAAAGCCTAAACCGAGCGACCTACTCAAAAATCCTACCGACAACGAAAGACCCCGCCTCGTATTTCAGCTTTTACGAAGTCCTTGAAAAAGGAGGTCTGATTATCGGGATGTTCGGATGGGGATACATCGAAGGATACACAGGCTCGATGAGAGAGTCTATTCTCGCCATGATTATCCTTTTCTCTCTGGCCTTCATCGCGATGCTGATGGTGCCCAAAGCGTATAGAAACAAAGTCCACTACGCGGGTTAAGCGCAGTGGACCTTTAAATTTCTTTATGTAAGAAGTGCCTAAGGGCAAGCAGCGCCAAAGACCGCTAGGAATGCGAGTAAATCATTTGTACTGATGAAGCCGTCATTATCTAAGTCACCTGGGCAACCATCTCCAGTGGCTGTTCCATCAGGAAGACAGGTTGAAGTTACCGCATCGAAATACGTTCCTGTGCCGCACATTCCTGAATCGACAAGGTCGAAAATACAGGTACCATCATCCGTGTTTGCAGAAACATCGTAGTTAGTGGCGGAAGCATATGTGCATCCGTGGATTTGACCCGCTGGGTAAATGCACGTCTCTAAACAACCAGGAAATGGTAGATAGTTACATGCCAAAGGATCTTCACACCCAGGATATGTACAATTGCCATCATCATAGGTAGCAGACTCACTGTAATTACATGCCAGTGAATCGGTACAACCAAGCGTAATAGATGTCATCTTGAAGCAACCCATTAGTGCAAACGAACCTCCTGGATTCGAGTTGTATGTACCAGCAATGAAATGATCTGTAAATAAAGAAACAGAGCCCGTGTATAATGATCCACCATCAGACAAAAGAGAAAAATTAGAATCACAAGCTGACCAAGTCCCCTCATTCCCACCTTCGGTGATGTATGTATTGTCTGCAAGTAGTTCAACCCAACTCCCTGAAGAATACTGCCCCTCACAAAAAATATTCGTTTGCAGAAGCCATGTGTAATCTTCAATCCCCTCAAGGAATACAGAGGGGGAATAATAGTCGCAAGAACCGTCATCAAAACAAGCAAACTCATCGTAGTTACAGGCGATTATGTTCATGCATCCACCAGCACCAGTCGAAGACAAAGAAGCTGTATCATTTATGTTTCCAGAAAACAACACACCTTCAAATCCAATGTCCCAGGACACACCAGCTGAAAGAGGTTCAGGTATCATTTGAAAAGTGTAACAATCTTCTGGTACACATAAATCAATTTCCAAATAACCTGCTGAAAAGGTACTGAAATAATAATCCCCAGTCGCTTCCACATCACCATCTGAGCCTATCAACTCCCAAACACCATCAGCCGGAAAAATAGATCCTCCTCCTGAAACAGTAAGGTTGAAACAAGAATAGCCTGTGATGCAACTGAAACAAGACCCATCAAACCAACAAGCATCGGCATCGTAGTTACAAGCACCCTCAATAGTGCATCCATGATTGTCGGTGTCTTCACAACAATTGTATGCAGCCTCACATATCAAATCCCAATTGTTATATTCGCAATAGGCATCGCCGGAAATGACAGATTCAGCACAAGATTGATTGCTTGCTAGAACATATCCAGATATATTTGAACATGCAAATAATGCTTGACCATTACCCACTGTTATAGGAAGATACCATTCTGGCTCAATACATGAACCATCATCATTACATGCATCAGAATCGTAGTTGCAAGCATCGGGGTCTGTACAACCATCGAATATACAATTAATACTCCATCCTAAATCTTCGAGAAGACCCATATCTACGACACTGGGAGAATGAATTTTTTCTCCATCAGATATCCCAGGGCGCATAAGAACATTTGCTGTAATTGAGGGGGATTGATCGTCAAAATGAGAAAGACTTGATCCGGGCTGATAAGGGTTTGGAGCAAATATAGCTGGCATATTTCCACCATTTGCGGCTGTTGCATGAGCCCCATTCCAGAATAAGTTATCACTTTCTACACTAGTTGACCAATCTACAGCATCCATAGCAGTCCCTCCGGGAGCATTGCCTATTTGGACAAATGAGTTGTAATAGCTATTATTGAAGACTTCTACAGCGTACCATACGCCTGAGGCAAATCCTAAGCCGTGTCCAATTTCGTGAAGCGTAACTGAGACTAAATCCAATTCGTCATCAGGACAATTTCCATCTAATCCGTCATAAAAGGTTGGATATTCACTGTTTAAAGTGAATGTAATGTCTGGGTAAAACCAGCTGTAATCGGTATCATCAATTTGATTAATTAATGCAGTAGGATAACCAACCCCCCCTTCTGTTTCCATATTGGTGGATGTACTTCCTAAAACACAAAGCCCTCCTGAACAAGGTAATGGCTCCCAAATAACTTTGAGTGTGATCGGTTGTGTTGCATTTAAGGCAGTATGCCAAATACTAGCAGCAAATTCAACAACAGCTTGAACATTTGCCGGAACATCAACATATGTTATGTCAAAAGCAGCCGTTCTTTCAGAGTATGGAGTAATACTAGGTGGAGGTATATAAATCTCGTTCACCTCACCTGAATGATATGTAACTGTTTTATAAAATTGCTCGTTTTCTTGATTCTGTGATTGTTCTTGAGCAAAACTGTGGGAATAACAAAAAAACAGAAAAGGAAGAAAAGGAAATATATTTTTAAGCATAATAATGGTATTTGGTTATAAATCAAGGCATTGGTCACTTACAATGTACCATTAATATTGATGGAATACCTAATAAATAAGAATTATTTAAGAATTATGCATCAAAAAAAAAGCCCCAATCACAAGGAAAGGGGCTTCAAGACAGGTTGGGTTAATTCCTAATTAACCTCGAACGTGACGCGTCGGTTTTGAGCACGACTGATGTCGGTGTCACGAGAGTTTGCAGGATCTTGTGCTCCGATATCTGAAACAGAGAACTGAGAAGCAGGGACGCCTTCAGCTTCAAGCATGCGACGTATTTGATCTCCGCGATTCTTGCCGATCATTTTGTAGCGTGCATTGATTTTCCCTTCACTTGCTTCATCATCGTCGCAATGACCCACAATGTTTATTCTCATACCCGGGTTTGCCTTGAGGATGGCCGCGATGTCGGCAACTGTCTGTTTTCCAGAGCCTGTAGGCGTACGCTTGAGGAATGCGTAATAAATCGCACTTGAATTGATTTGTTCGACATCTGTCATGTCCTCGTCTTGAACAGAAGAAGACCCATACACCAAATCCATGTCGCGCTCTTCAACCGCAGAGCATACACATTGAGATTTGGCTTGAATTTCAATGATCTCAACGTTGTCAATGAAGTAATAAGCGTGGCTCAGTTGAGGTCCAGTAAGACCCACAGGACGTTTTACTTTCTCTATGGTCATGTCTGATCGACTCCCGAAACATCCGATGACGATGTACTCTTCCTGACCCGTACCTACAAATGTTCCGCAAAACTTCTCCCATCCTTCAGTATACTCAAATACTTTGTTTGTTTTCTGCTTGACATCAGGTTGTAAAATCATGTCTCCGAGGTTCGGTTGCTCAATTTTTCTGTCACTGACAACGACGCCGATGTCATTTACAGCATATCTGCTTAGATCGGCCAAACTGATGTCAAACGACACGCAGTACATCACATCTCGGTCCAACATCTGAGGCAATTGCACTTCCAAATAACTGCGCTGCATGCGGGGATCTTTCGAATACGCTCTAAATCCAGCATAACAAAGTCCGGCCGCAGGCTCCTGCGTTCCATAATCGTTTGTGGGAATCGCGATTTTATCTCCCTTGGCACCGTCTCCATAAATGTCTGCTGGAACCTCCGTCGCAGAAAACCAATCCTTGCTCACCTCTTCCATTTGGCCATAAGAACGCAACTTCTTAATATTTGTGTCCTCGAACCCACTGTTCGGTACCAAATTAAACGTCTGAGCTTGGGGACTCAAAGTCACAGCGACCAAAGCTACAATTGTCGCTACTGAACGGGAAATATTCTTAAGTGTCATATGAATTTCTTACGGATTTCTTAATCTTACAGGATTGCAAGTTAGCATAGATTATGCCAAACTCGTTACGCACAATTTTCAATCCATTAATGGAGAATCTTAAAGATTGTTTCACGAAGAATCATTCCTTCAGAGATTGTCGCATTCCCTTGACCTTTCGATTTCCGATCTGCTTCACGGAGATAGCTGAAAATTCGGGCGATTTTATTAACCTCATAAAGCCTGGATGCCGCGGAATAATCTCGAACGGCATAAGGACTGCACCCCATCGATTTGGCTGCCGATTGTTGCGATTTGTCTTTCAATCCATGGTAGACAAAAAGCTTCGCGAAATAGGCCGAAAGCACCGGGATAACCATCGCCAGGGGATTGCTCTTTGGGTTTGACTCGAAGTGATTTACGATGCGTGAAGCCTTCCCCACGTCCTTGCCCCCCAAGGCTCTCTGCAATTCAAATACGTTGTATTCTTTGCTGATTCCGATGTGCTTCTCGATGACTTCAGAGGTGACCTCACTCCCTGCAGGCAAAGAAATTTTAAGTTTTGAAATTTCATTGACCACTTTTCTTAAATCGTTGCCCAGATATTCAGACAGGAGTTGAGAGGCTTGTCCATTGATGGTTAATCCCTGATCCTTGACATAAGAAGCAATCCACTCAGACAGTTTGTAATCCCTGACTTTCTCGCTTAAAAAAAGGATGCCGTTTTTTGACAACGTTTTGACGGCCTTCGATCTGCCGTCAATCTTTTTATTCATGTACGCAAAAACCAACACTGTACTCGACACTGGAGACTCTGCATACGCTGCCAACTTTTCAAGTTCATCTTTGCGCTTCCAGCACTTCAAGTCTTGCGCTTCTCTGACAAGTACGAGCTGACGTTCTGCCATCATGGGGAACCGTCTCGCAGAAGCCAGTATTTGATTGATGTCCGTATCCCGCCCATACACCACGGTCTCATTAAAATCTTTCGACGCTTCATCAACGGTACACGCCAACAAAACCTTCGTGATCTCCTCTATAAAGAACGATTCCTCTCCGTGAAGGACATAGATAGGCGCAAATTTACCCGACTGAACGTTCCGTATGATTTGCCTGTGAGCCATAGAGCGAAGTTAACAACTTCAATCTCTAACTTCGCACCATGTCAAGACAAGCCGATCTCCCCAAATTAAACCTCCCCCAACCGACCCTCGTTGCGCGCAAAGGAGAAAAACACGATGAGATTCTGTGCTTAATTCGGCGCAAATGGGTGGCGCTGGAGCCCGAAGAGTGGGTGCGTCAACACCTGATTTATCACCTCTCTGAAGATCTGGGGTATCCGATGGGGCTCATGGCTGTAGAGCATACGCTCATCCTCAACGATTTGTCAAAACGTGCCGATTTGGTCTGCTTCAACCGTGACCGCAACCCCATCTTATTGGCCGAGTGCAAAGCGCCTTCCATCCCTTTGGGCCAAACCGCTCTTGACCAAGCTGCACGTTACAATCTCGTGCTTAAAGTCCCTACCCTGCTTCTTACAAATGGCCTCCAACACTATGTCGTCGCGACAGACCCCGCACAGCCCATAGAAGTACTCAAGGCAATCCCGAACTATCAAAGTCATTAAAAAGTATACTTTCTTCGTACTTTCGCCACTACACAATACGAAAGAATGAAGATTTCAGAAGTACTCGCCATTTCGGGCAAGCCCGGATTATTTAAAGTTCTTGCCTCATCGGCAAAGAACCTTGTCGTTGAAAGCATGTTGGACGGTAAGCGCACCAGCGTTCCCGGGTCCATCCGTGTAAGTAGTCTGAACGACATCACGATGTATACCCTTAAAGACGATGTCCCTTTACAGGAGATCCTCCTGAAGATGCATAAGAAAAGCAAGGGGGCTGCAGTGCTCTCTCACAATTCTACGCCCCAAGAAATCAAGGATTTTGTAGACAGTGTCATTACAAACTTAGATCACGACCGTGTGTATTCTTCTGACCTTCGCAAGCTGGTGCAGTGGTACAATATTTTGATCGATCAAAAAGCGCTTCCATTTGACCCTGAAGACCCGAAAGAGTCTGAAGACGGTGAAGAAAAAGATGCGACAAAAGACAAGAGCACAACGGCAAAGAAGAAGCCTGCAGCCAAGAAAAAGCACGTAGCGCATAAACCCGTCGCAAAGAAGAGAGCTTCAGCAAAGGCTGCGCCATCGAAAGCGGGTGGCAATAAGGCGACGAAAAAGGGCTGATCAACTTTATCTCATGAAAGCAATTACTGTAATAGGCGCAGGCACAATGGGGAATGGTATTGCCCATGTTTTTGCCCAAAAAGGACATTCTGTAACGCTTGTGGACATGTCGTCCGAAGCGCTATCCAGAGCGACAGCGACCATAGAGAAGAATCTAGGTCGTTTGGTGTCGAAGGAACGTCTCACAGAGGATGAGAAGTCGGAAACCCTGGCGCGTCTCAATACATCGACTGACATGTCCGCGTCTGTTGGAAATGCAGATTTGGTTGTCGAAGCTGCGACAGAAAACCTGGACTTGAAGCTCAAGATTTTCCGAGAGCTAGATGCACTCGCTCCCCCCCACTGTATCCTGGCAACAAACACCTCTTCGATCTCGATTACGGAGATTGCATCTGCGACAAATCGTCCGGACAAAGTCATCGGGATGCACTTCATGAATCCTGTACCGATCATGAAGCTTGTTGAAATTATTCGTGGGTATGCGACGTCTGACGACACATGTTCTGAAACAATGGCACTGAGTTCTGCACTGGGAAAATCCCCTGTAGAAGTAAATGACTACCCTGGATTTGTGGCGAACCGCATCCTCATGCCCATGATCAACGAAGCGATTATCACCCTCAACGAAGGTGTCGCGGGAGTCGCGGAAATCGACACCGTCATGAAACTCGGAATGGCGCACCCCATGGGACCCCTTCAACTCGCTGACTTTATAGGACTCGATATCTGCCTGTCAATCATGCGTGTTCTTCACGACGGACTTGGTTCATCGAAGTACATGCCATGCCCCCTGCTTGTAAACATGGTGATGGCAGGGAAACTGGGCGCAAAATCCGGTGAAGGCTTTTACCTTCACACGCGAGGATCTAAAGAAATGACAGTCTCTCCTTTTTTCGCATAGCGCACAAATAACACCGTTTTTCGTTCTGCTATAAAAGTTCACTACATTCGCATATGAATCGAAAGAAACTACACGACATTATCTTTGAAGCAGACACCCCTAAGGGCAAGCTGTTCGACGTAGTCTTGTTGTGGGCAATCGTTTTAAGTGTCGTTGTGGTCATGCTCGAAAGCGTACCCGACATCAAAGCAGAATATGGACTCTTACTGAGGTACATTGAGTACTTTTTCACCGGCCTCTTTACAGTTGAGTACATCCTCCGAATTGTCGCTGTAAAACGCAAAAGTGGGTACATCTTTTCGTTTTATGGGCTCATCGACTTAATGACCATATTGCCTACGTTTGTTGAGCTGTTCATCCCAGGTGCGACAAGTTTAATGGTGATTAGAGTGCTTCGATTACTGAGAGTTATTAGGGTTCTCAAATTGGTAAGCTTTATACAAGAGGCCTCCGTTTTAAAAAATGCCTTGTGGGGCGCACGCAATAAGATTCTTTTGTTTCTGGGAGCAGTCCTCGTATTGGTGACACTTTTAGGAACCATGGTTTACCTCGTAGAGCATGGTGAAAATGGGTTCAACAGTATCCCCAGGAGTATCTACTGGGCCATCGTGACAGTCACGACTGTGGGGTATGGAGACATCGTTCCTGTCACCGTTCTAGGCCAAACCCTTGCGTCGATTATTATGCTTATCGGTTATGCGATCATTGCTGTTCCCACCGGAATTATAGGGTCAGAACTTGTCGTTGCCAGCCACTTCAAACCCAATACAAATACGCAGGCTTGTGAGAATTGCAATGCAACTGATCATTCGGACGAGGCAAAGCACTGCAATCAATGTGGTGAACTGTTGTAATGTTGTAATATTGTAGAATTGCCTAAATAATTTGACAGATGAAAAATCCAACCAGACTTTTTGATTTCCCGCAATATCAGCTTGAGAACAACCCGCTAGATGTGATGCTTTCTATGCCCAACGATGGAAGTGGGAAGAAATTAAGCTACTCCACAAAAGAATTCGTTGCGGAAGTGGACAAAGCCTCACGCGGTTTGATTGCGATGGGCATGAACGTTGGCGATAAGGTTGCGCTGATTTCTCACAACAACAGGTGTGAATGGAATGTGATGGACCACGCGATTATGAAGGCCGGCGCCATTGACGTTCCCATCTATCCCACAATGACTGAGGCGGACTACAAGTACATTATCAATCACAGTGAATCGACGTTCGTTTTTGTGTCGAATGCGGAGCTATTTGCGAAAGTGCTGGCCGTAAAAGAGGAGTGCCCTACCTTAAAGGGGGTCTTTACATTTGAGAATGTAGAGGGTGCCGATTCATGGAAAAAGGTGTTAGAAGCAGGAGGCGAGAAAGACCAAATCGCGCTTGATGCAAGAAGTGAAGCCGTCTTGCCAGAACATCTCGCAACGATCATTTACACCTCTGGAACGACAGGACTTCCGAAGGGCGTGATGCTCTCACACAACAACGTAGTGACAAACGCATTGATCGCAAAGGAGCGTGTCCCCTTGGACGGTGTGGATGGTGAGATGAGGGTGCTCAGCTTTTTACCGGTTTGTCATATTTTTGAAAGGATGCTTCACTACTTGTACATGTACATGGGGGCAAGTATTTATTTCGGAGAATCTCTTGAAACAATCAAGAATGACCTCAACGCGACTCAACCCATTATGTTTACGGCTGTTCCTAGACTTCTTGAGAAGTTTTATGATGGGATTGTCGCAAAAGGGCGTGCAGCAGGCGGCGTAAAGACCGTCATATTTAATTGGGCTTTGGGGGTCGTTCTCGCATGGGAACCTGAAAAAGAAGGCCACGGTCTGTACGGATTTAAGCTCAAAATGGCACGCAAACTTGTCTTCTCGAAAGTAAAAGAGGCGTTGGGTCTTACAGGTATTAAAGCGGTTGCGTCTGGTTCGGCGGCGCTTCAAGCACGTCTGGCGAGATTTTTTAACGGCGCAGGCATTCCCGTTCTCGAAGGGTATGGTCTTACAGAAACATCTCCTGTCGTTACCGTGAATACAATTAACGCACCTGAAATGCTTCGAATAGGCACGGTAGGTAAAGTTGTACAAAGTGTCGAAATCAGCTTCGGGCCAGACAAAGAGATTCTCGTAAAAGGTCCAAATGTGATGATGGGATACTACAAGGACGAAGAGAAAACGGCAGAAGTCATTAAAGACGGTTGGTTCCATACCGGCGACATAGGTGAACTTGATGGGGACGGATTTTTAAGGATTACAGATCGCAAAAAAGAAATGTTCAAGACTTCGGGCGGAAAGTATGTCTCTCCTGCCCTACTCGAAAATGCACTCAAGGCGTCTCTATTTATCGAACAAGTCATGGTCGTAGGTGAGTACAGAAAGCACCCAGCAGCACTGATTTCTCCTGACACCGTTGCGATCACCGAATGGTGCAAACGCCACGACCACACTTACCCAGGAGATGACAAGATTGGTGACGATACACGAATTACCGACCGCATCATGGAAGAGGTCAACACATTGATGGAGCCCTTCAGCCAATGGGAACGCGTGAAGGTTATTCGCGTTCTTCCAGCGCCATTCTCAATTGAAGGAGGAGAACTTACACCGACCCTTAAGCTCAAGCGCAAGCCGATAAAAACCAAATATGATGCACTTATTGAGGGCATCTATGAATAACGATTCAGCCCAGTGATCAATTGGTTGTCAAATATGGACGAGTCGTTGTTCTTTGCGATCAACGGTGCATGTCCCTCGTGTGACACGCTGATGTGGTGGATCAGCCAACCCATTGCCTGGACACCTCTGTATCTAGGAATCCTTTTTTTACTTTGGAAACATCTCCCTGAGAATAAATCTCGGATGTTGGCTGTTTTGGGAATCGTGATTTCTGTGGGACTTGCGGATGTGATTTCAGCGAGGGTCATCAAACCTACAGCGGAAAGAGTCAGACCTTCACACAGAGTAGATTTCGCAGAAGATGTGCATCTTTACGAAAGAAATGATGGCACAATGTATCAAGGTGGTACCTATGGTTTCGTTTCTTCGCATGCTGCAAACCACATGGCTGTTGCAATATTCGTAGGCGGCCTTCTCTCCATGATTTTTGGTGGAACGATGTGGTTGTGGATTCTCATCGCGTGGGCCTTGCTCATCGGATATAGCCGCATTCACTTGGGGGTTCATTTCCCTGGAGATGTGCTCTTCGGCTGGATGCTTGGAGCGGCACTCGGAGGTGTTGTACTTCAGGCGATTCGTCCCAGACTTAACCTAGAGACCAAATAATGTCAATCAACTTTGTGACCCTGACAGCGATTTTTATAGGTGGAGGAGCGGGAAGTGTTGCCCGAGCGTTATTGGGCGCTGGCGTAAATAAACTTGCAAGCAGCGGAAACAATTTGGGGCCTGCAATTGTACCCCTCGGAATTCTTGCTGCGAACGTGATCGCAACGGGACTCCTGGCTGCTTTAATCATTTATGGTGGCGCCAAATGGGACAGAGATTCTATTTGGATGCCTCTTTTGGCTGTGGGATTTTGTGGCGGATTTTCAACCTTTTCGACGTTTTCAATCGATACACTTCGCCTTTTTCAAGAAGGAAACAACATTTGGGCGCTTGCGAACATCCTGGTCAGCGTACTGGCTTGTTTGGCGGTGGGATGGGTGGTATTTAAGGTTTGGGCAAAATAAATTAAATGAAGATGGTTCGCATGAAACAGATTTTTATCCTTGTAGGAATTCTCATTGTGGCCGTGAGCTGCAGCGTTGAAACAAAGGTTGTCATGGAGCGTGGACCTGATGAAATGCCCCGACTTATCGTGGGGATCACCATAGACCAAATGCGTGCGGATTATCTCCACAGGTTTTCTCCCTATTTGTCAGATGGAGGGTTTGCACGGCTTGTAGATGGCGGATTTACGATGTACGATCATCAGTACGGATACGCTCCGACCTATACTGGTCCGGGACATGCGTCCATTTTTACGGGAACGACGCCCTCCGTAAATGGCATCGTCGCAAACAATTGGTACGTGAGAGAGGACGGAGTGACTGTGTACTGCGCGTCGGATTCTACGGTGCTTGGTGTCGGTGTAGATGGGATCGATCAGGACGGAACAATGTATGGTTCGGCTGGAAAGATGTCCCCCGCAAGGCTTGTCTCATCTACAATAGGTGACGAGCTCAAACTCGCTACAGGACTGAATGCAAAAGTCATTGGAGTCAGTCTGAAAGACCGAGGAGCGATCCTCCCCGCAGGACATGCCGCTGATGGTGCCTACTGGTTTTACGGAAAAGACAAAGGTCATTTTATTACAAGTACCTACTATGGCGATGAATTGCCAGTTTGGGCCAAATCCTTTAATGAAAAAGGGGAAGCTGAAAGACTCACAAGCCTCGGATGGGACCTCTTGAAAACGGCAGATGTATACGCCAGCTGCACGCCTGACAACAATCCATACGAGGGATCATTCACGGGTGAAATCAGACCCACATTCCCGTACCTCCTAGACGCTCTGAAAGAAGAAAATGGCGGATATGATGTCCTCAAGGGAACACCGGGAGGAAATACCATTCTCGTAGATTTCGCGCTCTCCGCAATCGAGGGTGAAGATTTGGGCAAAGATGACGTGTGTGACATGCTCACCATGAGTTTTTCTGCGACAGACTACGTCGGACATCGATGCGGACCGCACGCGATTGAAACGATGGACATGTATCTCCGGTTGGATTTAGAACTGGAACGATTCTTCGACGCCTTGGATGATCAAGTGGGGGAAGGAAAATGGACCATCTTCTTAACCTCAGACCATGGAGGCGCGACCGTCCCTTCCTACGGACAATCCATCGGACTTCCTGTAGATTATTGGAGTCACGGAGACATGCAGATCAGAATCGAGGAGAATCTGGACCAGAGATATGGTGCCCGAAATTGGCTTGACAATGTGAGCAACAACTCGATTTTCATTTCTGAAGAGGCCTACAACTGGGCAGATGGGAACGCGAATAGCCCACTTGACGGTGCGGGGTTACAGAGATACATCAGCAAACTGGCCTTAGAAGAAACGGGCATCATACAAAGCATTGCAGAGGTTGATTTGGCCACGAAAGCGGCAGTGGACCCGATTGCAGAACGCATTTATGCTGGACATATGCCCGGTGTAAGTGGAGATGTATTACTGGTGATGAAACCCGGTTGGCTTACATATGGTCGAACGGGAACGACACACGGGAGTCCATTTGCCTACGACACACATGTCCCTTGCATCTTTTATGGGGCTGGAGTGAGATACGGCTCTACCTATGCGCGGACGCACATCCGAGATATCGCTCCGACCATTTGTTCTATTGCCGGCCTTCCATATCCGAACGGGACTACGGGAAAGCCAGTCTCTGAAATGTTTGAATAGCCGCTGCGTAGAATAGCGAACCCTCGAACAACAGATTTCATTCCCTCCATTAAACACCTAAGCAAACGAAATGACTCCGAACGCAAAAATGATCGACCTTAAAATTGCGCGCGTTAAAAATTCGTCGGCACTTTCATTTGACGCCGTTTTTCCCGAGAGAGATGAATCATGGGAAGCGCAATTGCCGGTTTGGCGACCTGGAAGATATGAGCGCGCAAATTTCGCGCAGTATATCATCAAGATGGCAGGCGTTTTAGAGAATGGATCTGAGATTAAACTTGCAAAGTCCGACCTACATCGATGGATCATCCCCAAGGGCATTCATCGGTTGCGCTGGATCTTTCAAGCGGACATCCTCAATGCCGGTTCTACTTTTGTGTCTGACGACCTTCAATATGTCAATCCCGTAAACTGCTTTATCTACGACAGGTCAAACCACACGCTGGGATACAAAATCACGCTTTCCGACATCCCTGAAAACTGGGACATTGCAACAGCGCTTCCTACTGTTAATGGATGCCTAATCGCACAAGACATGCAGCATGCGATGGACAGTCCGTGGATGGCATCACCCAAGCTTTGGCATGAAACGTATGACGTTGAGGACAGTGACAAGATGGTGAATTTCCATGTTTGGACCTATGGGGACGCTCCTCCGCAACAGGAAAAGTTCATGGTGGATCACATCGCTTTTTCAAAATGCCAAATCTCAGCCTTCGGAACCTTCCCTACCTCAGATTATCACTTCCTATACCTCCTGCCCTCAGACACGGAGGTCAGACACGGAGTGGAACACGAAGACAGCACTGTCATTGCGTTAGGCCCTTCTGCAAAAATTCAAACCCAACATGGCTACAATGAATTGGTGGGGATTGCATCACATGAGTTGTATCACGCTTGGAATGTCAAGCGAATCAGACCCTCTGAATGGATGCCCTACAATTTCGAGAACTCTTCCCCTAGCCGATTGGGATATATTGCCGAGGGCGTCACGACCTACATGGGCGACCTTTTCTTGTTCGAATCTGGGTGCATTGACATAAAGGGATGGAGTACACTCATGGAGTCGCTACTAGATAGACACCTGAACAATCCTGGAAGACATAACTTAAGTGTGGCAGAATCCAGTTACGATACTTGGCTCGATGGTTATCGCCTCGGTGTGAAAGGGCGCAAAGGTTCTATTTACGTAGAAGGGTCGGTCCTTGCATTTATGTGCGATACCCGAATCATGAAAGTCACTGACGGAAAATCTTCGCTGTCAACGGCGATGAAAATACTTTGGGAACGATTCGGGCAACCCAGAACAGGAATTGTGGCGAATGCGTATTGGGATGTCCTTGCAGAAGTTGCTGGAGAACGTCTTGACGACCTCAGAGAAAAGTACGCAGATGGGACGGAGGATACCTGGGATGATCTCGTTGAATGCATGCACGCAAACGGACTCGCACTCACCAAATCCATGGACGAAAAAGGGCGCGTTAAAGCAACACTGCAGCCCGCCTAGTTTTTAAAAACCTATTTACTTAGCGCCACCCATGGCGAATTGAATGAGATTTGCCCCCATCTGTAGCGCTAACGAACGCACTGATTCAGGGTCTCTATGCACTTGATAGTCTTCCCAACCGTCACCCAAATCACATTCTGTATCGTAGAAGCACAAGAGTCGCCCTTCGAAGAAAAGCCCCAACCCTCGTGGAGGCAAATCATCGTGTTCATGAATCTTAGGCAAACCCTGATCGAAATCGAAGGTTTGGTGATACACTGGATGGCTGAAGGGTACTTCCACCCAATCTAATGTCGGAAAAACTTTCAAAAACTCCTTCCTGACATATGCATCCATACCATAGTTGTCACTGATGTGAAGAAAGCCACCTGCAAGCAGGTAGTTACTCAAATTTCGTGCTTCTGAAGATGAGAAAACCACATTCCCATGTCCTGTCATATGAACGAATGGATAAAGGGATAAATCTGGGGAATTAACCTCAACATAGACCATTTCTTCGTCGATATTCATGCCTAATTCAGAGTTGCAAAACCGAATCAAGTTAGGCAAACTCGTAGGATTGGCGTACCAATCCCCACCTCCTCTATACTGAAGGACGGCCACTTGATACGTTGCATCCTCCACACCTACTTGAGCATAAGTATCTGTAATACTAACAAATAGCGACATTACTAACGTAAACATCACAATCTTAGGGTGACAATTCCGAATAGATTTAAGCTTTTCCATATGGCTACAAGATACGACTCAGAACATCTGTTAAATCAATCCGATTTTTCAGTATCTTTACGTCCCTGTAAAAGAACCCTTTTTGACCATGGAAAATAAAAATGCCGTCCAGATTTTCACGTTGTTGCTCACTCTTGCAACACTCTATACACTGTCTTTCAACTGGGCTTCTAAAAGTTTCGAAGCCAAAGCTGCCATACATGGCGCATATGTTGCTGACAGCTTAAGCGGAAACGATCTTCTTGGAAGTTTGACGTTGGAGGAAGCGACCAAGCTCGCTACACGTGAGTATTTACGCGACAGCATCAATTCAGTTGCTGATATTTTCGGACATACATACCGTGAGATTAAGGAACAAGAACTCAATATGGGACTTGACCTTAAAGGAGGAATGAGTGTCACGCTAGAGGTGAGCATCCCCGATCTGATTATTTCTCTTTCTGATTATTCTGACAATGAAGCGTTCCGTCAAGCACTCTCTTCTGCGCGCGAAGCACAAAACAGTTCGTCAGATGGATTTATGGTTCTCTTCGATGAGGCTTGGAGAGCTCAAACATCGGATCAAGAAGAAGAGAAACTGTGGCGCATATTTCACAACATGGAGCAGAAAGATCTCTTTCCCGCAAAAAGTTCTGACGATGAAATTCTAGCGATTTTAGCCAACGAAGCTGAAACTGCAATTGACAATACGGAGAACATTATCCGTAAGCGTATCGATCAACTCGGTGTGGCTCAGCCAAATGTTCAAAAACTACAAAACGGACGTATCCTTGTTGAACTTCCAGGTGTCGACGATCGTGAGCGTGCTCGAAAACAACTTAAGTCTACAGCGAATCTAGAATTCTGGGAAACATATTTCAATGATGAAGTCATCGGGAAATTATCTGAAGCAAATACTGCGATCGGTAAATCTCTGAACCCTGAGCTCTATGCTGAGGATGCGGCACCTGATTCTACGTTAACAATAGAACAACGTCAAGCAAAGAATCCGCTTTTCGCTTCATTCCAAATGGAACTCTCACGTCGTTCTGCAATTGTAGGTTATGCACAAGTAAGTGACACAAACCGGGTCAACGATTTACTCAAGCGAACTGAAGCAAAAGCAGCAATCGGTGCGAATCTTCGTCTTCTTTGGGATGCAAAACCTACGTCTAACATTGCGTCACTTTATGCAATCAAGGACGAATCAGGAAAGGGACGTGCAGTCCTTACCGGAAAGAGCATTGTTGATGCACGTGTTTCATATGACGAAATCGGTGACGTTGTTGTAAGTATGACAATGGATTCTGAAGGGGCGTCTATTTGGGGCACCTTGACTGAAAAATGTGCTTCTGAAAACAACAGAGCTGTAGCGGTCGTTCTTGACAACCTCGTATTCAGTGCTCCGAACGTACAGTCAGCCATCACAAGTGGTCGCTCACAAATTAGTTTTGGCACACAACAATCTGCTGAAGAGAAACTCATTGAGGCACAAGACCTTTCTGGTCTGTTAAAAGCCGGATCACTTCCTGCCCCTGCCCGCATTGTTGACGAGGTGAGCATTGGACCGCAATTGGGAGAAGCGAATATTAAAGCTGGATTTTCATCCTTCCTGATTGCTCTGCTTGTCGTACTTGCGTATATGATCTTCTACTACAAGGGTGCAGGTCTTGTATCCAATGTAGCGCTTATTGCAAATCTTTTCTTCCTTATTGGTGCACTCGCATCGTTAGGAGCTGCGCTTACCCTGCCAGGTATCGCAGGTATCGTACTTACAATCGGTATGGCCGTTGACGCAAACGTTCTTATTTATGAGCGTATTCGAGAAGAGATGAGGCATGGAAAAGGATTGGCTCTTGCTGTGAAAGATGGATACTCCAAAGCGTACAGCGCGATTATTGACGCCAATATCACAACGCTCTTAACGGCGTTCGTTCTCTACAGTTTCGGTAGTGGAGCCATTCGTGGATTTGCAACGACTTTGATCATCGGAATCTTTACGTCGTTATTCAGTGCGATTGTCATTACTCGCTTGATTATCTTCTCTCGTCTAGAAAAGAACAAGAGCATGACTTTTTCTTCAAAAATGACGGAGAACTGGTTTACAAATACAAAATTTGACTTCATCAGCAAACGACGCATTATGTACGTCTTAAGTGGATTAGTCATCCTTGGAGGTTTGTACTCGTTAAGCACAAGAAACCTCAACTATGGTGTCGAATTTACAGGAGGTACGACATTTGATATTTCTTTTGCTGAACCGATAAGTACAGACAGCGTCAGAAATGCGCTTGCTGTTGCATTTACTGAGAATGGTACACTTGGAAATCCTTTGGTCCAAACCAAGGAAACCAACCAGAAGCTTCGTGTGATGACGAACTTCATGATTGACTCTCAAAGTTCGACAGTAGATGAAGACATTCAAAATGCACTTTACACTGGATTGGCGAGTTTGGGATTAGAAGGAGAAAGCAGTTATACCATCGACATGTATAACAAAGTCGACTCCACCATTTCGGATGATTTCCGTGACGGTGCGAAGAAGGCAACCCTATTCTCTCTCATCATTATTTTCCTATATATCGTATTCCGTTTCAGAAAATGGCAATACGGACTGGGCGCACTTGTTGCAACGACACACGATGTGTTAATTGTACTTTCTGTCTTCAGCATATTTTGGGGAATCCTTCCATTTACAATGGAGATAGATCAAGCCTTCATCGCTGCGATTCTGACGGTCATCGGTTATTCAATTAACGACACCGTGGTTGTCTTTGACCGTATCAGAGAATATGTGGGTCTATACAGCGGGAAACGTGATGACAAAACATTAATTAACGACGCTTTGAATAGTACACTGTCTCGTACGATTAATACTTCGCTTTCTACATTCGTTGTTCTATTGACAATTTTCAGCTTGGGTGGAGACAATATCAAAGGATTTATTTTCGCGTTAATGATCGGTGTTGTTGTCGGAACATACAGTTCAATCTTTATCGCAACTCCTAGCATTTTCGATTTGAGTAAAAAACTAAATTAATAAGCAATACCTAAACCGCTGTAATCACAGCAAAATCATAGCTTACATCAACAGCCGTCTTGCAAAAGGCGGCTGTTTTTTGTTGCCTAAACCATCCATAATTATTTATTGACAGTTAACATAAACACGATTAGTCGAGATATATAGTTGCTTTAGATGTGTTATTTTGTATTTTGTCGAAAAATTAACTGTCGCTCGACCCAACAACCATTTTGACATGCTTTGTTTGTTTCAAACATACTCTTCTATTTGCAAAACATTTGTCTCGATAATCATCGGGGCTTTGTTGCTTTTTATTCCGTTTAAGTCCATTGCCGCTGAAAGTCTCAATTCAGATACCGAAGAAGTTATGTCGCTTGGATGTACAGACATAAATGCCTGTAATTATGACTCTGAAGCAGTTGAAGATGATGGTTCATGTGAGTACTTCAGCTGTATAACATTTGGGTGTACAAACCCATCGGCATGCAATTACGACGCAAGTGTCGATTTCGATAACGGGACGTGTGACTTTATTTCTTGTGCTGGATGTATGAACGTCAATGCATGTGATTACAATCCTGAAGCGACAATAGCTGGAGTATGTATAGACTTTTCATCATGCGTGGGATGTACGGACTCCTCCGCTGACAACTACGACCCTGCCGCAACAATCGAGAGCGGGTATTGTACTTTCAATGGTTGTACAATCTCAATAGCCTGTAACTTCGACCCTAACGCGAATTCAAATGATGGATCTTGTGAGTACACTTCTTGTGCAGGTTGTATTAATCCACTTGGATGCAATTATGACCCTTCCGCTATATTAACAGGAGACTGTACTTTTGCAGACTCTGGGTATGACTGCTCCGGAACCTGTCTAGAAGACACAGACGGAGATGGGATTTGTGATCCATTTGAAGTGCCTGGATGTACTGATCCTGCTGCTCAAAATTACGACTCATCAGCAACGGATGATGATGGAACTTGTTTCATTGCTATTCATGGGTGTACAGATGTTACTGCCTGTAACTATGAGATGAACGCCAATACAGACGACGGTTCTTGTGAATTCATTTCTTGTTCAGGATGTTTAAATCCTACAGCTTGCAATTATGACATGGATGCTGTTTACACTGCTGCCTGTAATTACCCAGAGAACGAATATAATTGTGACGGCTCTTGCATCGTTGACACTGATGGTGATGGAGTTTGTGACTCTTTTGAAGTTGATGGCTGTAACGATTCAACTTCATGTAACTACAATGAACTAGCTACAGAGGATGATGGAACTTGTGAATACTTAACTTGTTCAGGATGTATGGATAGTGAAGCTTGTGATTATGATTCTGACGCTATTATTCCTGCGACTTGTATTGATTTTACATCTTGTACTGGTTGTTTGCTCTCGTTTGCTTGTAACTTCGACTCGGAAGCAACGATAGATGACGGATCGTGTGAATTTACCTCTTGTATAGAATTCGGATGTACTGATGCATCAGCTT
>CAWVRV010000042.1:0-20071 GCA_963932755.1 uncultured Flavobacteriales bacterium
GAAGGTTTTGTAAGACAAATTATAGGATGGAGAGAATTTATCAGAGGTATTTATGAGAGCAGAGGCAGTGATGAACGGACCACCAATTTCTGGAATTTTAAAAAGAAAATCCCCGCGTCATTCTATGATGGTACAACGGGTATTCTGCCCATTGACCAAACGATCAAAAAAGTATTGAAAACAGGCTATTGCAATCACATAGAGCGCTTAATGGTTTTGGGAAACTTCATGATGTTGTGTGAATTCGATCCAGATGAAGTGTACAGATGGTTCATGGAGCTTTTCGTGGATTCCTATGATTGGGTCATGGTGACGAATATCTATGGCATGAGTCAATTTTCTGATGGCGGTTTAATGGCGACCAAGCCTTACATCAGTGGGAGTAACTATGTCATGAAAATGAGCAACTATAAAAAGGGCGATTGGCAAGCGACGTGGGATGGTCTCTTTTGGCGCTTTATGGATACACATCGTGGTTTCTTTTTATCCAATCCAAGGTTGGGGATGCTCGTGCGTATGTTTGATAAAATGCCTGAAGAGAAGCGCAAACAGCATCTTGAGAATGGCGCGCTTTATTTGAAAACACTTCACCTTTCTTGATGAGGATAAACAGAATGCAATGAGTCAGACAGATGGTCAAATACATGTTGTGGGTGCTGGAGTCAGTGGACTGGTCGCTGCCAGTGTGTTAGAAGCCCATGGGTATCATCCGGTTGTGATTGAACGCACAAATGGCGTGGGTGGAAGAGTGAAAACCAATGTTGTGAAAGGCTTTCAATTGGACCATGGCTTTCAAGTGCTTCTTACGTCCTATCCAGAAGCTCAGAAACACCTTGATTTTGAGGCCTTAGAATTACAGAAGATTTTGCCTGGGGCGTCGGTTTTTTTTAACAAGAAGCAGAACATCATCGGCGACCCCTTGAAGTCTCTATCTTTTTTGTGGCCCACCCTGTTTTCGGGGATAGGTTCGTTCTCAGATAAACTAAGAATCCTACAACTCAATCGGTCATTAAAGAGAAAAACCCTGACCGAGATTTTTTCAGATTCTGAAAAATCCACATTTTCGTATTTACAGGATTATGGGTTTTCAAATGAGATTATTCGAGATTTTTTCATTCCTTTTTTTGGTGGGATTTTTCTTGAAACGAAATTGGAGACTTCCAGCAGAATGTTTGAGTTTGTCTATAAAATGTTTGGGGATGGATCTGCTGCTTTACCTAAGGCGGGGATGGCGGCGATTCCAAAGCAATTGTATGAACAGCTTCAGCACACAGATTTCAAGTTTAACACAAATGTCGAATCGGTCCAGGAAGGTGAAATCACGCTTGAGGACGAAACAAAATTAAAGACGCTTGCAACGATTGTGGCCACTGATGCACGTGAGTTGGTTGTAAGTGAAAAACCTAAATCGATGGTTTGGAAATCTTGCCAGACTTTGTATTTCGAAACTGACCACAGGGTGATTCGTACAGCGTTAATTGGGCTCATTCCACAGCAGGGGGCGCTCATTAACAACATCTTTTACCACACGAGTTTGGAAACAGTGTCAAACCCCAGCAAAGAATTGCTCTCTGTCACAGTGATCGATCGTCATCAGTTGTCTGATGAGATGTTGATTTCAAGGGTGAAAGATGAATTAGAAGAACACTGCGGCATTGAGTCTCCCCAGTTTATTAAGTTGTATTCGATACCCCAGGCATTGCCGAATCTACAGGATTTAAAATACGCCATGCATCCATCGGAATCACATCTCACACCTGGCGTATTTTTAGCCGGAGACACACTGTTAAATGGCTCCTTAAATGCAGCCATGATCTCGGGTGAAAGCGCAGCGCTTGCTGCGATTGAATTTCTAAGCCAAAAAAAATAGGACAGGGGTGAGCCCGTCCTATTTTCATTTCATCTTCGTCGTGTGTTACACTATGCCAATTCTTTCTTTGTTTCAGCGATAGCAATCGAATAAACAACCAGTCCAAATCCGATTTTGTTAATCGCATCTGCAATGTTGTACCATACATCTACACTATCTGGAGACATAAGGCTACTGAGCCATCCTCCGTCCATGCACATATATCCAATTGGGTAAATAGACCATCCTACGAGGACAAACCAACCCAAATAGCGCACACCTTGCTTGATCGTGTCAGAGCTGCTTTTTGCAGCCAATTGCGCAACCTCACCGAACCAAACATTGTACAAAATATATAAATACCCCAGTGTTGAAAGGATGCCCCAAGTCACAGAATGTGCTGCAGCAGCTCCTCCACCTGGATTAAATGATTCTCCGATGTATCCACATACTAACATCCATGTAGATGCCAAAATGAGTTTCCATAATAGACTCTTTTTTGCGCCAGCCAGTTTCGTCAACAGATAAAACTCGACACACATCAATGGAACTGTGAGTATCCAATCCACATATCTGAAAAATGTCGGTGAGTCGCCTGTCGCGAGATTGTAGTCCCTCATGTAGTAGTAGTGTACAGCTGCGATACCAGTAATTAGAGCTGATACAAGCAAAGACATCTTCCATTTGGGACTTACACTTCCTCTTTCAACAAAGAAGAATACGGAGGCAGCTAACATGGCTATGTACCCTGTAAAAAAAGTAAAAGCGACATAGTTGTCAGGAGAAATTGGTTCTAAAATATTAAATAGCATATTGATTGATTTTTGTGAATTATTGTTACAAATATATACAAAACATCTGTTAATTTGCATAACTTTATTAAAAAAAGATTATACGCGGGAGTCATCAAAATATTTAACGTGTTTTATGTGTGTATGATATTTGTACTCTATGCTTTTTATCATGCAACTTGCCTTGTCTCCCTTCTTTGCGATTTTATTGCTTCTTTTATAGCTCTCGATTGAACAGTCTGACGAATTTGTGTCAAAGTCTTGTGGCCTATGTCCTTACTTTTACACCATGATGAATACGAGAATTTACTTCGGACTGGTCCGGTTTCCCATTTTTGCGATTTCAACCTTTTTTATTTGCTTCCTGCTTGCCGCATTGTTGTTTCCAGGTTCTGAAATAGAACATCTTTACTTCAAATCAGAGATGTATTCTCTGACCCACAATTTCTTAAGTGGTCTTGGTAGTTTGGAGACATCCTCAGGTGAGCCAAACACCGCTTCCTCCATCCTTTTTAATGGAAGCTTGGTTTTGGTCGGTGCGACGCTCGTGCTCTTTTACATCAGATTTAAAGACTTTTTTACCGCCCTCGGGGATTCTGAGAAGTCAATCAAGCTTGCACGTGTCTCAAAACCTGTGGGGCTCGTTGCAGGTGTTTTGTTTGCAGGTGTGGGCTTCGTTCCACATGATTTGCATTTCGACTTACACGTTTTCTTTGCAAATTATGCATTCCTTGTCCTCTTTATTTTGTGTATAATTCACAGCCTCACAGTCTATCACTCAAAGTTCATGAGCAACAGATACGCCCTGGGGTACATGTTGTTTTGCATCGTTCTGCTCATCTACTTGTACATCATATTTTTGGGCCCGAGAATCGGTCCCAATACGCAGTATTCTGAGACGGATTTGATGATTCAAGTAATCTCCCAAAAAACGATCGTCCTCTCTTTAATCCTCTCCATCCTGATTCAGGTGTATGGCTTTCATGGCCTGTTTAAAAAGGTGAATTAAACTGAGAGATGCGTCTTAAATCACGTCGAACAACATCAGTGCTGCCATTGCAATCATGATGCTGTTTTCAATAAGTGTCGCTTCTGTCATCGGTAATTTCAATGCAGTTCCGAGGCACGCACAGCGAATGGACTTTTTATCGATCAATGTTTTTGTGACACCGATTGTGGTGATCCCTAAAACCACCAGTGTCATGATCAAAGCAATGTTCACTTCAAAACGCATCAAGAACATGAGACCCAATGCCGTTTCCATAAATGGATACATCCATCCATAGATGGGAAGACGTTTTGCTAGTGGATCGTACATTTTAAATGATTCGGGAAATCCCTTTAAATCCAACATTTTAAAGAAGGCAAATACGATGTAAAACAGCCCCATGAAATCCAGCATGAATTCGCTCCAAGACCAGTCCTTGTAATGGAGCAAGGACCCGGCGGCTGAGATGTACAAGAGAATCAGCAACAGCGGTTTTAATTGCTGAAGTTTCGATTTCTCCTGAGTCACCTCAGGTGCGTTCGTGGAGGTCAAATCATGTTCCCCCTCCTTTTTTGTGACCGTAAATTTTTCGGGAAGTGCATTTTGCAGGACCTCAGCTGCAAGATGTTTGTCCATGGTGATTTCTGCTTCCCCTTTTTCCAGTTCAATAGACACATGAGAGATGTGTGGCAGGTCGTTTAAATATTTCTCTACGGAAGCTTTGCAATTGTTACAAGTCATTCCATCGATGTTAAATGTCTGTTTCATTGTAATCTTATTGATTCACATACTTGGCGAGCAAGCCATGAAAATGGTGGACACCTTGTTCCTTGGTGGGGGAGAAGCGGCCCGCAGTGTAGAACCGAGACTGAAGCCCCTGATGGACACTCTCCACGACGACTTCATCTTCCTTTTCGACCTTGTCTAGCAGCGCTCCTGCGCCCGAATCCAGCTTCGTTTCGTCGTACACGTAGGTGATGAAACTGACCTTCGTTTTATTCAAGGCCAAAGGCTTCACGATGTTGATAGAGAGTCCCCAAGGATAGAAATTGAACATCATGTTTGGGAAAATCCAGTAGTAATACGCGGCGACTTCCTTTCCATGATCTGGATGTCCTTCTGGGAGATCGAAGATTTCTGTGCCACCATCTGTATATCCGATCTGCAGATTCATGTGGGGATAGAGCTCCGTTTTGTAGTTTCCGTAATCGAGTTCGCTGTTGAGATCGTCGTGAACGAACGGGATGTGGAACCCTTCGAGATAATTGTCACAGTAGAGCGCCCAATGGCAGTTGATGATGTATTCCTTTCCGCGCGTTTCGTTGCGTTTGAACGACTCAAGCGGGAGAAAACCGATGCGTTCGTTCATCTTATCGAGCACTTCCGACAACGCGAAGGAGGGATCCAGGGAGACGAACAAATGCCCGCACAGATCTTGCAGCGAAAACTGCCGCAATCCCTCACACGCTCGAGGGAAATTTTTGGCCTGAGAGAACTCGGGCATATACTTAAAGTTTCCAGCCAAATCGTATTGGCGCCCGTGGTACATGCACGTGAGCCCCTTCGCTTTTCCGGGATTCGTCGCCACGAGATTTCCGCGGTGTGTACAAACGTTACTCAGGCACTTGACTTCATCGTCCTTGTCTCGCACGAGGAGGAGGGGCTCGCTTAAAAAATCTGGCAACATCACGAAAGGGTGTACCGTTTCAGTGAGGGGGACTGTGTTCGCAGCGTCTCCAATCCATTGCCATGTTTTCAAAAAAACCGTTTCTTTCAGCTTCTCAAAGACGTCCTGACTTTGATAAAATCGGGGAGGCAGGGTCTCTGCAAGGGCAATATCTGGATTGATGAAAAACGTCTCCATTGTATTAAGCTTTTTCTCTTGAAATCAAGAAGTAGAATGGTATTCCCAGTAAAAATAAGACAAGCCCCGAAATTAGTACTTCAGCTCCACATCCCACCATAATCCAAACTGTAAATGCAAAGGCACATATTGCCACTGCACACTTCTTGTAAAATCCGGCACTGGATTTCTTGAGAAGGAGGACCAGACTCATGATTGAAAAAAGGAATGGGATGGTGACTGCCAGGGTCGTCAATTGCATCATGTAGGAGAATGTTTCAACAAGGCTGTTTGAGTAGTTGAAAAGCATGAAAATGGAGACAATACTGCTCGAGATTACAATTCCATATACAGGCGAGTGCGCGGTGTTGACTTTTCCGAAGATCTTCGGGAACAAGCCCGCTTGAGCTGCCGCCATAGGAATCGCGCCCTGCATCAGGATCCAGCCGTTGAGTGCACCCATGGTGGCGATGACAGCGCCCGCGGCAACGATGTATTTGGCGGCGCCTCCCCAAAAGATCTCTGCAACATCCGCAAAAGGAGCACTCGATTCCGCAAGGACTTCAGCGGGGATCACCCCCATGATGGCGACTGAGCTGATAATGTAAATCACCACCGTGGCAAGGGTCCCGAAAACCGTTGCCTTTCTGACAGTTGTCGCGGAATCTTGAACACTGCCACTGGGGATGGTGGCACTCTCCATGCCTAAGAACGCAAAAAACGTCAGCATGGTCGTCGTTGTAATCACAGAAAAATTACTTTCTCCAGTCAAATTAAACGGGGTGAAGTTTTCTGCCTGCACGTAAAACATCCCCCAAATTCCGATGAGTAAAATGGGTGCGATTTTAAGCGTGGTCGCAATGATTTGAACCAAAGCAACCGTTTTAATTTCCTTGGAATTAATCCATGTAAAGAACCAAACGATCGCGAGCCCTGTCGCAACAGACGCAATGGCCGACTCTCCCAAGATTGGAAAAAACACAGCCAGATATCCCACGACCGCCACTGTAATCGCAGCGTTTGCGCACCAAATCGACACCCAATATCCCCACGCCACCAAATACGCAGCGAAGTCTCCCAGGCCTAACCTCGTGTATGCAAAGGGTCCACCATTTGCATCCGGCACGAGCTTCCCCAGGTACCCGAAAACGACGGCCAGCAAAACCGCTCCCAAAGACGCGCAAATCCACCCCACGATACTGATTCCTCCGAACGCAGCGAGTGCGGCAGGCAACATGAAGACGCCGGAGCCAATCATGTTTCCGATGACGAGGGCTGTACACCCCCAGAATCCTATTTTTTTTGTGTTGTGGATGTTCTTGTTTTGAAGTGCGTTAAGATAAATAGAACCCTCTATGTTATACCCAGAGATCATAAATCCAACTCATAGGCTCTGGTTTTTCGCTTCTGGAGTGAACGCGAAAAACAACATCAAAACGAGTGATGTTTGGATGGCTTTGAGCATATTGATATTGAATGGAATGTTCTGTATTTTTTTTGAAAGTTAACGTTTTTATTCTATCAGTCATCCTATCTGGTGGTCATGAAGTGGTAATTTTGCAGTGACGCAAATTGTTGGAGAAAAGACGGGAAATGAAACGTACACATCAGACGGATACAGAAGAATGGTTCAATGCCATCTCACATGGAGTAACTGCTTTGGCGGCAATCTTGGGATTCGTGTTTTTGATCATCCTTGGGGTTTCCTCTGAAATAAGTTTCTCACTCTTCAGTGCGATCTTCTATGGTTTTAGTCTGGTTTCACTCTATACTTTTTCTGCAATCTATCATGGGTTAAAACATGGCAAGGCCAAGAAGGTGTTTCACATCCTTGACCATTGCGGAATCTATGTGCTTATTGCCGGCAGTTATACCCCTGTTCTCTTGCTTGCTATAGGAGGGACGACGGGTTGGGTTCTTTTCGGAATACAATGGGCGTTTGCATGCATCGGTATTGTCATTAAATTCTTCTATACTGGAAAGTATGACTTGATCTCAACGTTGATGTATGCGGTGATGGGATGGATGATTGTGATCAGATGGCAAGATCTTGTAGACGCTATTCCCAGTCCGGCCTTGACGCTTTTGGTTGCGGGAGGAATCTCATATACCGCGGGAATCGTATTTTACTTGTTGGATACACGGATGAAGTATCTACACTTTGTGTGGCATTTGTTTGTGATGGCCGGCAGCGTGCTTCATTTCATAATGATCGTGAAATATGTCATCGTCTGATGCGCGAATGAATACTTCAATCACTCAATAAGGAAATTGGCCTTGAAAATTTCCGTGCGGGTTATATCGTGCAACGACATAGGTCTCCCCACTTTTTGATTCCGCAACGCCCATCCCTATCTCAGTGGTGTTTCCCCAAACCATTTGGGTGTAATGTCCCGTGTCACTGAAGTTTGGACCGCAGCATTTTCTGTATCTATAAAGCTGTATTTCTTCATACCAGCTTTTACTGGCCTCTGTCATCGGGTTCTGGTGTGTGCTGCTGTACAATACACATTCTCACCATCCTCGGATTTTGAATGTTCAAATCTGCCTGACTTGGCCAGTTCCTTGGCATATTCATCCGCATCATTTGCAAGGCTGCTTGACCAAACAACAGCGTTCACACCGACCTCTTCTCTGGCCTCATTGTGAACGTTCATTGCACCTGTGATGTCCTCATCTAACCCCGACGGATCATACTCCCAAGAACTGGCAAATACGACAAATGATAAAAACATCAGGGTCTTTTTTATTTTCATTGTCCCAAGATTGGATATATTTGGAATCAATGAAAAACCTTCCAAACCTCCTTGTTGCCATCACACTTTTGCTCACGGCAATCACAACCCAAGCCCAAACCTTCGTTGTTCAACCTTATCTTCAAGATGCCTCGCCGAATTCCATCAGGATGATGTGGGAAACATCTGCAGGCGAGGAGTCCGTCGTTTTGTGGGGGCCTGATGAAGACCTAGGGAACACCACCAGCGGAAATTCGTTCAGTTCTGTCGGGGCGGCCATGATGCATGATGTTCAGCTTACTGGTCTGGAGCGATTCACCACGTATTACTATCAAGTTGTCACTGGGCAGGCAGTTTCTGAGATTCAGTCCTTTAAGACGCCTCCATTTGCGTCTGATGAACAGGACTTCAGATTCGTCGCCATGAGTGACATGCAAAAAAGCAGTTCAGATCCACTCGTCTTTGATGAGGTCATCCACGATGGGGTGTTGGATTATTTGGAACAGAATCTCACGGGGGTTGTCTCAGAGGATTTGGCGCTGGTACTCATTCCGGGAGACCTTGTTGTTACAGGGAATTCATATGGGCAGTGGGAGAATGATTTCTTTCAGTATTCCACAGACCTGATCGGCCAGGTTCCCATGTATCCTGTTTTGGGCAACCACGAGTCGAATACACAGTATTACTTTCAGTATTTCCATCTCCCTGAGAATGGGACGGAGGGATATGAGGAGCACTGGTGGTGGAAGGATTATGGAAATGTGCGTTTTATAGGTCTCAATTCAAACGGGCCGTACGACGGGGAGGTACAGTTGGCGTGGTTGGAGGGTGTTTTGGCAAATACATGCTCAGCCGATTCCATTGACTTTGTCTTTGCAGAAGTTCACCATCCCTATAAATCTGAGCTGTGGACCCCTGGGGAGAGCGACTTTACAGGAAGTGTCGTGGCGAGAATGGAAGCTTTTTCGAATGAGTGTGGCAAGCCGAGCATCCACTTTTTCGGTCACACGCATGGATATTCAAGGGGTCAATCCAGAGATCACAAGCATGTTTGGATGAATGTGGCGACTGCAGGTGGGGCGATAGATTATTGGGGCGAATGGCCTCAAAACGATTACGAGGAATTCTCTGTGTCTGAAGACGATTGGGGGTTTGTTATGGTCGAAGTAGAAGCGGGGGATGCACCCAGATTTTCTGTCAAAAGGTTGAGTCGTGGTGATGGCAATGTCGATTTAGATAATGCATTGACCGATCAATTTTCAGTGAGCAAAATCGATTATGACATCACGACGCCCACTCCAATGTATCCCGTAGATATAGAGGTCGCTCCCGAGTGTGTCATCCTTCGTGGATCCGCTTTCGAGATTGAAGGGATGCACGGTGCGTCGCATTGGCAGATTACAGATACGCAAGGAGTGTATGGCAATCCACTTGGAGATGTTTGGGAACAATTTCAAAATATCTACTTCAATGTCGACACACAAGAAGGTGAGCTTATTACAGAAGAGTACATGCCTGGAATGCCAGAGAACACGCAATTGTGGTGGCGTGTTCGGTACAGAGATAAAGAACTGAACTGGAGTGATTGGAGCAATGAAGTGGCTTTTTCAACCGGCACGTCTTCGATGAGCGCCAACTTGCTGGCAAACCCAGGTGCAGAGCAGGGGTTGAGTTCCTGGGTGATCGATCAAGGGGTGTGCGAATCGATGCTTGCTGGAGATTGTTCCGGAACGACCCCATTTTCTGACGACTATTATTTCTGTGTGGGAGGTCTATGTACAGAAAGTGCCGTTGCAATCATGCACCAAGACATTGATGTCACTTCCTATACAGACTCGATTGACTTGGGCGTATTCAATGTAAGCTTTGGGGCCATGATGTCCGACTGGAGTGGTGCCGATGTGCCAGAGATGCGTTTGCTGTTTTTAACCCTGGGAGGCACGCAAATTGGCGAAACGGATTACCATGACGGGCCCTACGTAAACTGGACACTTGTGGGAGACAATCTGGCAATCCCCGCTTTAACCCGTGTGATCAGATGCGAACTCAAGGGAACGCGCAATGAGGGTGCAGACAATGATTCATACTTTGACGATGTGTTTGTCAAAGTGGGGAGCCCAATTCAATGCGAAGACTCACCCTCTAATCTTCCCTCCATAACACCAAATCTGACGACACTCATTGCTTTTCCCAACCCGGCGATTGAAGATGTTACGATAGCGTTTGGTCCACTTTCAGGGGAGGGGAATCAAGTCAGAGTGTTTGATTCTGCGGGCAGAAAAGTTCAAGCTGAAGTTCGTATAATGCGAGATCGTGCCACCATCTCGCGCGGGAATTTGTCCGAGGGAAATTACCAGGTTCTTGTCATCAATCAAGACGGAAGGTCAGGGGCGGTGTCATTTGTATTTGAATGAAAGAATGATTTGCGGATTGTTTTCAAAGTTTCAGATTAAACTTTTTTAAATTTGATTCGTCACATTGAAACAGGATACTTATTGTGATGGATATTCTCATTGCCATTTAGAAAACTACATGAAAAACATTTTACTCGGAGTTGCCTTTTTTTTGGTCACAATTTTATCGTTCGGCCAGTCTTTTGAAGGATTTGCCCTCTACAATTCACAGGGTTCGAATACCACGTATTTAATCGATGAAAACCTAAATATCGCCCATACTTGGAATCTGTCCACCGAGTGCAATTATACGGTTCAGTTAAAAGAAAATGGAAACCTTGTCCGTGGAACGAAAAACAATGGAAATCAACTTGGGGGAGCCGCTGATGCTGGCAGGGTGCAAGAAATTGATCCATTAGGAAACATTGTTTGGGATTATATCTATTCCAACTCGGAGCACTTAAGTCACCACGATCTGACCTTGGTGGGCGACAATGTTCTGCTGACAGCTTGGGAAGTGAAAACAGTTGCAGAAGTGAATGCAGAAGGATATAACAACACGGATTCAGACAAATGGCCGACGCATTTTATTGAGTTGGCGCCAGATGGAAACGGCGGCGCTGAGATCGTTTGGGAATGGCATATTTGGGATCACTTGTGTCAAGATAATGATGCAAGCATGCCCAACTATACTGCAGCCATATCCGATCACCCTGAGCTGATCGACATCAATATGATTCAGCAAATGGGTGGACCTGGTGGTGGACCTGATGGCGGAGATTGGTTTCACGTGAATGGCGTAGATTACAATGAAGATTTGGACCAAATATGTTTCTCTTCAAGATTTGCCTCTGAGATTTATATCATTGACCACAGTACAACTACAGAAGAAGCGGCGTCTCATATGGGTGGAAATTCTGGAATGGGCGGGGATCTCTTGTACCGATGGGGAAATCCCTCGAACTATGGCATGTCAGGAACTCGGACAATTCCAAATGCCGTTCATGACGTGAGGTGGATTACAGACGACGGCAGACCCAACGGTGGTTACTTACAGATCTTTAACAACAGCGGTGTCAGCAACAATCAATCTGCAATTGATGGCATTGAAACACCTTTCGACGCAGAGACAGGAACCTACACATTGAACCCTGGGGAAGCTTACGGTCCATCGACCTACACCACGAGGTATGCATGTGCATACTCAGCCAGTGGTCAATCTTCTTCTGACAGGATGTCGAATGGGAATATCTATGTGAATGCTTCAGGTGGTCAAGGTGGAGCTGGAGTCATGTATGAAGTGAATACAGATGGTGAAATTATTTGGGGCCCATACAATGCCCAAACTCAAAAAGGATTTAGATATGAGTGTGACCATCCTGGAATCATCGCTCTCGAGTCGTTTATGAATTCCTCCACGAGTTCTTGCTTCACATCCTCTGTAAGTGAAATAGATGCTTCTTTGCTCATTTACCCTAACCCCACAAATGGGATTGTGTCGATTGAGCTGGGTACACTCAATCAAAATTACACCGCGTTCACGGTTACAACTATTTCAGGCCAAACCATTTACAGTGAATTGATAAACAACAGAACTCGAATTCAATTTGATTTAGAGGGGTATCCTGAAGGCATGTATTTTGTAAATGTCACGAATGGAAAAGGGGAGATGATCTCGCAACGCATTTCTTATCTCAGATAGATGTTCTTTCGACTCATTTTCTTCATCTTCATCTTCATCGGTCTTTCTTCATCGACGCTCTTTTCACAAAGTGCGTTTTATGAGACCGATGCGATTCGAGAAATACAAATCGATTTTTATGATGAAAATTGGGACCACCTTTTAGACAGTTTGTATGTTGAAGGCGAAAACGGCCGCATTTTGGCAAACGTATCCATCGATGGCAGCACGTATTACAGTGTAGGTGTACGCTACAAAGGGTACAGTTCAGTAAGTGTAAATAACATCAAGAATCCGTTTAACATCAAGTTAGACCATGTCATTGAGGATCAAAACCATGAGGGGATAGACAAGCTTAAGCTTTCTAACGTCATCCACGACCCCTCATTTCTAAGAGAAGTGCTCTCCTACGAAGTCTGTCGAAAGTACATGCCCGCCTCGAATGCGAATTACGCGAATCTGTATATCAATGGCGTCTTATGGGGATTGTACACGAATGTAGAGGCAGTCAATAAGGAGTTCCTGATCGAAAATTTCGGCAGCAAGTATTCCCCATTTTTTAAGTGCAATCCCGAAGATCTAAACATCCAAATCGGTGGACTGAATTCTGATTTAAGCAATTCCCACGGTTCTGACAGTGCCAGTTACGTGCCGTATTATGACATTGAATCTGACTATGGTTGGAGCCACCTTTATCACCTCATTGACACGCTCAATACTGTCCCAGAGGAGATTGAGAAGGTGTTGAATGTTGACCGTACGTTGTGGATGCATGCTTTGAATTACAGCATGATCAATTTTGATTCTTACATCGGATATGGACAGAATTATTATCTGTATTTGGACCAGGCGAGTCAGTTTAATCCGATCATTTGGGATTTAAATATGTCCTTCGGGAGTTTTCGTCTGACAGATGCTTCTCAGCTTTTCTATGGCAGTTTTGACATTTCTCAAGCCCAAAACATGGATCCGCTCGTTCACCACAATTTCATTTCTGTTGCCCCTAGGCCACTAATGACAATCCTCTTTGAGTCTGAGAGAAACCGCAAAATGTATCTCGCGCATATTCGCACGATTATGGATGAGAATTTTGTCAATCAAGACTATTCGACCCGTGCAGAATCGCTCAAGGCGATGATTACTCAGGAGGTCCTGAACGATCCAAATAAATTCTATTCAAATGACGATTTTATTACAAACATCGATGACCAAGTCGCGTTGGTTTCCTCCATTTGTCCAGGCATTACACAGCTGATGGATGCGCGTTCGGAATACTTGTCTGCGTATCCGGGCTATTCTGGAGCCCCTGTGATTTCAAACATCTCGAATACCTCAGAGGGTGCCATGTTGGGTGCAGATGTATGGATCAATGCTGAAATTGTTGATGCGACGTATGCGCATGTATCCTACAGGTTTGGCAACAACCAGCGGTTTGTTTCAGCCCAAATGTTTGACGATGGAAACCACAATGATGGCAGTGCGGCGGATGGGGTTTACGGTTGCAAAATAGCAGGTTGTAGCAATTCGGTGGATTATTATTTGTATGCGGACAACACATCTTCGGGTGTGTTTTCTCCTGCCAGAGCAGCATATGAATTCTATCACATGCATTTTAACATCTCAAGTGGCGATTTGGTCATCAATGAGGTCATGTCAAACAATATATCCATTGCCTCAGATCCGAGTGATGCTTTTGAGGACTGGATTGAACTTTATAACACGACGGAGTTCCCAATTTCTACAAACAACCTGTATCTGTCTGACGACCTTGCAAATGTGTTGAAATGGGATTTGCCAAACCACATGATCCCTCCGAACGGGTATTATGTGATTTGGGCAGATGAGGATGGAAACCAAGGGGAGGAGCACGCAAATTTCAAATTGTCAAATGCAGGCGAAACCATCTCATTGAGTCGTGCGGACAGTGCTGTGATAGACAATGTGACCTATCCGATGCAAAACATTGACATTGCCTATGGCAGAAGTCCAAATGGAGTCGGTGACTTTGCGATGCTCCCACCTACATTTAATGCGTCAAACGATGTTGCCTCTGGCGTTTCTGAGCAAAATACAAACCTGTTGTCCGTTTCTCCGAATCCATTTAATGACCGTCTCACCATTCATTTCAATGGTGCCTATTCTATTTCTGATCTGTATGGCCGTGTCGTTTTGAAAGGCTCGAACCGTGTCATTCACACTTCAGATTGGGCCCCAGGCGTTTATTTCATACACATGGAAGGAAAGCCAGGCGATGCCATTAAAATATTAAAAATGAGATCATGATGAAAAAATACGCACTGGTTGTCCTCGGTTTTGTCACGCTGCTTCAGTTCCACGCTCAAGTCATTACAAATTACACAACATCAGAAGGTCTGTTGGATAATTTCGTTGAATGTTTGGATGTTGACGCTCAGGATCATCTTTGGTTTGGCACTTCATTGGGATTGCAAATGTTCGATGGTGAAAATTGGGTGACTTACAACACCACAGATTATCCGGATATGGTGAGTGACAACATCAAAGTGATTCGCGCGATGAACAATGGAGATGTTTGGATAGGGACAGACTTAGGTGCCTGCCGATTTGATGGGGCAGTTTGGACCACGTTTGACACTTCAAATGGCCTCAATCACAACAAAGTTTTAAGCATAGACGAAGCAGAAAACGGGGTTATTTGGATGGGCACTCAGACCGGTATTTCTTACTTTGATGGCTCTGAATGTAGTTCAATCGCTTCTCCACACTGGAGTGGTGTAAACGTGACAATCGCTGAAGCTCCAGATCACATATGGTTTGGATCGCCCATAGGTGGAATTACATTTTATGATGGGGTAGAGTACACGTCATATGACAGTTCTGACGGGTTACTCAGCAACAATACAACGGATTTGTTGTTTGACAACGATGGCAACAAATGGGTGGGCACAGGTGTAGGTATTTCTGTTTTGGATGAAACCAACCTTGTCGTTTCTCAGTTTACACAGATGTATATTTTACCTCCTCCTGATACATTAAACCAAATCGTAGATTTAGACTTGGATTCTGAAGGGAGAATCTGGGCGGGCATCTATGTCGGATATTTGGGTGTCGGTGGTGTGGCAATGTGGGATGGCAATGAATGGATTGATTATGATGTGAGCGATGGTTTGGTGGGGCCAAATATCCGAGGCATTGCCATTGACTCTTTTGACAATGTCTGGGTGGCAACGAGCAGTGGCGTGTCAAAAATCGGCGATCAAACGAGTGACATTCATGACATACAGGAAAAGGACGTTTCGGTGTTTCCAAATCCCTCTAACGGTACATTCACAATCACACTGGGAGGGTATTGTGAATCTTGTATCCTTTCCGTTTTTGACACACAAGGTCGTTTGATTCAAAACAAAAGTGTGCTCAATTCAAGTGAAATAAATCTGGAGATCCAAGGAGAACCGGGCCCATATATCATTCAAATTTTGAACGGAAACCGCCCCGGACATCTTGAGGTCATTTCTGTGATGAAGTTTTAACCGCCTTTGAGATTATTTTTTCTTCTGGAAGGTTTTTGCCATGTACACGATGTCACCGTTGGAAAAGGAGTTGTATATTTTTGATCCTTTTACCCCTGAGAATTCACGAAAAGAAGCCTTTAGCAAACCGGGGACATGTTCTGCAATCAGTTTTAATTTCCTGTCGTGAATCCGATCGAGGGCACGTACAACATCTTCCGAGATGACTCTCTCCGTTTTACATTCCCATCCCGGGCGATCCAACATTTTTTCCAGATCAGAGATCTTCTCCTTCGGTCGGAAATCCACCCAGCTAAACCAACCTCCCGGCTTCAGTACGCGAATGACTTCCTCGAAAAACAATTCTTGATTGCCGTAGCAATGCGATGACTCCACATTAATTACAGCATCGAATGTGTCATTTGGAAAATCTAGTTTTTCAGCATCTCCTTGGGTAAAAGTCAGCGTCTTTAACTCTTTGTGCATCTGGGTCGCCAAATCAACAGCATTCTGAGAGTAGTCTAATCCGACCATTGACTCAGGCTTGTGATATTCATGCACAAATGCAGCACCTCCACCACGTCCAGACCCTATTTCTAAAGCGTGAAGGCCACGAATTGGAATGGATGCTGCTGCGGTGTCATACAGCTGAATAAACAATCTGTTGTCCTCATCTTTTTGTTCTAGTACGGTATGTTTTGCGGTGTCTGCATCTTCATATCCATAGTTCATAAATGACCAGAGATCTTCATGTCCACTTTTCGCTAACCTTTGGTACCACCACTTCCAGAAAGCCTTTTGTGTTCTGGGAAACATTTTCATGATTGAAAGTAAGAAATGTGTCATTGTAATTTAGTTGTTGTTGTTCTCCTCCTCCTCCTCCTCTTTTAAATAGATGGGGCAATCCCTTTACTTCAGCACCATGGATGCGTGTGCTTCATTGTTGCCAAATCACTTTTCGACTGCCATCCTTGAGCAATGCGATGCAAAACTGTCCGTGTGTTGGCCCGTCATGTAACTGCCGGCCCATAAGGTCATACCAAATCACGATTTGTGGACGAGAAGTAACATTTCCATTGTTCAAGTATACGATAGCTGATGAGGAGTCTGACCATGTGATTGGATAACTGCACGCCACTATTTGAGGGAGACCTGCAAATAAACTGATCACAAGGTTCAGTTGTCCTGAGAATGGAGATGGAAGTGACGAAGGTAGAATGAGGTAACGTGTTTCATTCATATTGGGTCCGATGCCATATACGTTTGGAGCAGAACTCAATTCTTCCGAAGCGACAATCGTGCCCTCAGAGTCCATCAATTGAAATCCTGCATACGGGAACGTGTAGCCCGTTGTGTATGTCGAAGACATGGAAATCGTGACAACCCCTGGATTGTCTAATTCAGGTTGTACGACTGAGTTTACAGTCACAACGATGGAGTCACAAAGTTCATTTGGATTGAATCCACCTGATTCACAAGCCGATTGACATTCTGCCAACGTCTCAAACGGCACAACCCCACCACATCCACCCCATGTGAACTCAGCGCAAGTTTGTGAATCTTGATTGAAATAATATGCCTGTATCGCAGCGAAACATGGTCCCGGATCAGGTTCCAAATCACAAGCAGACTGTGCCAATCCTGCACATCCCAGGGTTGCGAAGAGGATGAATGTAGAAAGTCGTAGAAGGTTTTTCATCAAATGCAAGATATTAATGTAGGTTAAGAAATATAGGTTCATTTGTTCTTAAATTGCTGATATGAATAGAATTAAATTTATAAAGGGCACAATCGCATCTGGTTTGGCTTTTTTTGCAGCGCCTTTTATTCATAGCGCATCCTCACAAAACACGGAGTCTACCTATGACAGACTGAGAGAAAATATCGGATTCAATCATGTACCTAATAATGAAATCAAGACGATGAATACGGTCTTACATAAAGCAAATACCAGAGGTTCAGCTGATCATGGTTGGTTGAAAGTAAACCACACGTTCAGTTTTGCAAATTATCACAACCCAGAGCGAATGCATTTCGGTGTGCTACGCGTCCTCAATGATGACTCTTTTTCTGGGGGGAAAGGTTTCAGCACGCATCCTCATGACAACATGGAAATCATTACGATTCCTTTGCAGGGTGATCTTGAGCACAAAGACAACATGGGCAATGGCACAATTATCAAAAGTGGAGATGTACAGGTAATGAGTGCAGGAACAGGGATCACACACAGCGAGTTTAATGCGAGTCAGGAATTTGACGTCAAGGTTTTGCAGATTTGGCTTTTTCCCAACAAAAAGAATGTTACCCCGAGATATGATCAACAAGCCATCAGAGATCTTGAAGTTCAGAATGAATTCTCTCAGATCCTGTCACCAAATGAAGCTGACCAAGGTGTTTGGATCCATCAGAATGCGTGGTTCAGTGTCGGAGCATTCAGTGAGCAAAAGTCAACAGAGTATACTTTAAATGCGAAGAACAATGGAGTCTATGCATTCATTATTGAGGGTGAAGCTACGATTGAGGGGCAGAAGTTAGAAAAGCGCGATGGGTTTGGAATTTGGGACACCGCTTCTATTTCTATCACAGTTGAAAAAGATTCCAGAATTTTATTGATGGAAGTTCCCATGACAATTTAAGTTCACGATTGTCACGCGTTACTGGTACTTGATTTGCTAATTTTACCACATGAAAAAAACCGTGGTATTATTTTATGTGATTGCCGGTATTTTTCTCATTCTGGGTGTGTCGCTTTATGTCTTTATTCAGAAATCGGCCACTGATTACAATTTTGAGATTTTTTCATCTGAAATAGGGAGTGATGTCAAAATCGTGTTCGATGACATGGCCGTGCCACACATTTATGCTGAATCAGAGACAGATGCCATGTTCGCCCTTGGATATGTGCATGCTTCAGAGCGATTGTGGCAGATGGATTTGCTTCGACGTGCAGGTGGGGGTGAGTTGTCAGAGCTCCTCGGAGCTGACATGATCGAGAACGACAGGTATTTGAGAACACTGGGGATTAGAGACGCAGCGATCAAGGACGCAGCTGAGTTTGAACACAGTTCGTCAGAAAAGACCAAGTCTGCGGCACTTGCATATTTGGCAGGATTAAATACATTTATAGGTGAAGAAAACCATCCAGTTGAGTATTTGCTTTTAGGGGCGACCCCTCAGGAGTTTACAACTGTGGACATGTACAAAGTGGCTGGATTTATGGCCTATAGTTTCGCAATTCACATTAAAACGGAGCCCATCGTGGATTGGATCAAAACGAATTTCGATTCGACTTATTTGTCAGATGTCGCTTTCGGGGTGCAGGGATTCACAAAAATCCCCACTCAAAACGCTTCTGTCGATGTAACGGCATTCTCTGATTTGGCAAATCGCCTCGATGAGAAATTGCCAGTCACCCAATTTATAGGTTCAAATGCGTGGGTCATCTCCGGTTCGAAAACCAAATCAGGAGCGGTGTTGTTTTCCAACGACACGCATATGAAATACGCCTCGCCTTCTGTTTGGTATGAAGCACATGTGACCACTCCCGAGTTGGAATATTATGGAAATCACATCGCGGGCGTTCCATTTCCGCCCCTAGGACATACAAAAGAAAGGGCTTGGGGCATTACGATGTTTGTGAATGACGACATCGATTTGTACAAGGAAACAATCATCGGTGATCAGTACTTGTACGATGGGAAAATGGTGGACTTGGACGTTTCGCATGAGACCATACATGTGGCGGGGGGCGCGGATGTTGAATTCGAAGTGAGAAGTACCATGCATGGGCCTTTGATTTCGGACAGTGTGTCTATGTGGTGGACCTACATGAAGTATCCGGAAAACTTAATCCAGGAGGCATTCTACGGTCTTTCCAGAGCAGAAAACATGGAGGAGGTTCAACATGCTGCGTCTTTGGTTCACTCACCTGGATTGAATATCATGCATGGAGACATAGAAGGAAATATCGCTTGGTGGGCTTCTGCAAAACTTCCCATTCGATCTGCTACAGCAGACTCTAAATCCATACAAGACGGCTCCCTTGCAGAGAATGACATCATGGGATGGTATGATTTCTCAAAAAACCCCCAAACGATCAATCCTGAAAGAGGGTTTGTATTTTCTACGAACAACTCACCTGAGGATGTCGATGGCGTTCATTATCCGGGGTATTACTATGCCGGGAATACGCGAGCGGCATCGATCATTCAAGCGCTTTCTTCGGACAAATCGGACTGGACCATGGAAGACTCTCAAGAAATGCAAATGGGCACGCATTCTCCTGTATATGAGCGTAACTCAG
>CAWVRV010000043.1:0-19043 GCA_963932755.1 uncultured Flavobacteriales bacterium
GTATCCCAGAAGGAGACTGTGATTGCGACGGAAACGTGCTCGATGAGTGTGGAACATGTGGCGGATCAGGTATCCCAGAGGGAGAATGTGACTGCGACGGAAACCAGTTAGACGCCCTAGGCGTTTGTGGTGGCTCGTGTGAAGCGGATGAAGACGGAGATCTTATCTGTGACGATGTTGACGAATGTGTCGGCACTTTAGATGAGTGTGGTGTTTGTAATGGTCCAGGCGCAGTATATGAATGTGGTTGTTTGGGAATACCTTCAGGCGATTGCGATTGTGACGGAAACCAGCTAGATGCCCTAGGTGTATGTGGTGGAGCTTGTGCTGGAGATGCAGATTTCGATGGAATCTGCGACGATGTTGACGATTGTGTTGATCTTACAGGAAACGGTTGTGGAGTTGGAGGTTGTACGGATCCAAACAATCCTGGATTTGATCCATTTGCTACATTTGATGACGGTTCTTGTCTCATCGGTGGATGTATGATTGAAGAGGCTTGTAACTATAACATAGAGGCTCAATACCAACAAGCAGGAGCATGTGAGTTTAGTAGTTGTGCTGGATGTACTGATGCTTTGGCATGTAACTTCGATGCCGCTGCGACGATCGAAAATGGTTCTTGTACTTACCCTCTAGCGTTACTCGATTGTGACGGTGTGTGTCTGAACGATACAGATGAAGATGGTGTATGTGATGAGTTAGAGGTTCTTGGATGTACTGAGCCTGGTAACCCAGCTTACAATCCATCTGCAACAGAAGATGACGGTTCTTGTTTGGTGGCTGGATGTCTCATTCCATTTGCATGTAACTATGACGGTGCAGCTGATTACATAGACATCACGCTTTGTGACTTCAGTTCTTGTGTAGGATGTACTGACCCAGATGCTTGTAACTACGATTCTGAAGCGACACTTTCTTCTGCAGCGCTATGTACTTTCCCATCGATTCCTTTCTTGGATTGTGATGGAGGTTGCGTGAATGACACTGACGGAGATGGCGTGTGTGATGAGCAGGAAATTCCTGGTTGTACTGACGAAGCTGCAGTGAACTTCAACCCTTATGCGACAGATGACAATGGCACCTGTTTTATATTGGTAGGTGGTTGTGTTCTTCCTTTTGCTTGTAACTACGAACCTGAGGCTGATTACTACTTGCCTGGGTCTTGTGACTTCTCATGCTTGTTTGGCACAGGAGAAATGGCAGGAGCAGGGTGCATGAATGAGTTGGCGTGTAACTTCGGTGCGACGGATGAGCCTTGTATGTTCTTCGATACAGAGGGCAATGTATGTGTTCAGGGTGGATGTACCCATGATGTGGCGTGTAACTACGATGCTGAAGCTGTTTACAGCGATGGGTCTTGTGACTTCACTTCATGTGGAGTTTACGGATGTAATGTAGAGGGAGCATGTAACTATGATTCTGAGGCAACTCAGAACAATGGTACTTGTAACTTCACGACATGTTATGGCTGTACGGATTCTTCAGCGGTGAACTTCAATGAAGATGCATCTATTGACAATGGTACTTGTGCAATTGAAGGGTGTACAAACTCAGCGGCATGTAATTTCGATGCATCTGCTACAGCGGACAATGGGTCTTGTAACTTCACGCAGTGTTATGCACTTGGATGTACAGACGCTACAGCGTGTAACTACGATGTTGAAGCTGGTGTAAATGACGGAAGTTGTCAGAATGCAGCAGATGGATTCGATTGTAACGGAAACTGCAATACAGATTCTGACAACGATGGCGTTTGTGATGCTGAGGAAGTAGATGGATGTACTGATGCAGGTGCAAACAACTACGACACAGCGGCAACAGATAACGACGGAACATGTACATACAATTCTTACGGTTGTACGAACGACATGGCGTGTAACTTTAATTTCCAGGCGAACGACGATGACGGTACGTGTGAGTACAGTTCTTGTTACGGATGTATGAATGAAGGGGCTTGTAACTTCGAAGCAGAAGCGACACACCCATCTGAATGTACGTACGTATACCCGATGGAGATTTCCGGTTCGGATACCCCAGTGGTGGGTGTAGAAGAAATGTACACTTACCCAATGACTGTTGGTTCGGAGTATGTTTGGACTGTAGAAGGCGGAGAAATCCTTTCAGGACTAGGGACGAGCGAAGTGCTGGTGAACTGGACTGAACAGGGTGGAAGCCTTGCTGTAAAAGAGACAAACGCAGACGGTTGTGAAGGATTTGACGTTGTCATAGAGATTGAAACAGTCAGTGGAATCGTTGATCCTACTGCAGTATTCAACATCTACCCTAACCCCGCAAACGACGTTGTAGTGGTGGTAAGTCATGACGCTGTGAAGCTTCTTACGATCTACGATGCTACGGGCCGTGTAGTTTACTCAGAGCAGCTTAATGCTGGTCGCAGTAACATTGATGTGAGTGGTCTGGCAAATGGTGCTTACAGGATCGTTGCTGATGCAAATGCAGGACGTACCATTCAAACGCTTGTGATCAGTCACTAAGCCGTAAACATGAAATTCATAAGAAAGGCCTCGCTCCATGCGGGGCCTTTTTTGTTACATACATACATACATACATACATACAGCATTCATTTTTATTTATGTGACTTGTAAAAAACTTCTTTAACAATGAAATATATTGTCACTTTTTTATTGGCTGCTTTAAGCTTAAACGCCACAGCACAGACGAACCCAAATTACAATCCTGACTATGATGCCAACGGTGTTATTGGCGTAGATGATCTTCTTGGAATTCTTTCAACATTCGGAGACACATGGGATTCTGGAGATGATTGTGGTATCCCAGTTCCCCACGAAGGCTATTAGTATTCTACAGTCTTAATCGGCGACCAATGTTGGTTCTCCGAAAACTGCCGTTACCTACCTGAAGTTTCAGACCCAAGTACTAACTCAACAAATGAACCTCACTATTCTGTATATGGTTATACCGGAACAGAGGTTACAGCTGCTCAAGCAACAGCTAATTACGCGACTTATGGCGTTCTCTAAAACTGGTCTGCAGTGATGACAGAAGGCATTTGTCCAAGTGGATGGCATATCCCTTCAGATGGAGAGTTCACCGAGCTAACTGACTTCTTAGGAGGAGAGAGTGTAGCAGGAGGGAAAATGAAATCTACCTACGGGTGGAATAATGAGGGCAACGGCTCTAATTCAAGTGGATTTTATGGTTTGCCAGGCGGCTTCCGCTTCTCCGGTGGTTTCTGCAACGATGGTTTCGACGGTTACTGGTGGTCTGCTTCAGAGTCTGGTGCCTACTCGTGGAGTCGTACTGGTCACCATCTACGACTTTGTCTACCGGAACCTCAACAATCGCTACTACGGCTTTTCTGCTCGCTGCGTCCGGGATTAAAAATTTTAAATTATAGCGACGCAGTCGCGCGTTGGCAAATCACGAGCCGTGCGTGAGCGCGGGGTGTGATGGGGCTGTTAACGTTCAATTTGAACTGCGGTAGCTTTGTCTCCGATCACCAGTAGATAGTTTCCAGAAACGATGTCAGAGAAGTTGAATTCGTGGAGACGAGCTTCTGTGGCGATGAGTAGGCCACGAGCTGCTACAGATCCTCTCATGTCAATGAGTCTCCAATCAGAAGTACCATTCAGTGCTTTTGGAAGTGTGCAAGTGAACTGGCCCGTACTTGGATTGGGGAATGCAAACACCCCATCTAACAGATCGCTATCGCCGTTTAGAAGCTCTTCTAAGCCCACTGAGACGTTTATTTCTATGCATACTTGATCTCCGACGCATCCAAAGGCGTTCGTTTCTTGTACGCATACAAATCCAGGTCCTTCAGTTGCCCAAAGCAGGGATATCGCAAAAATATCTGACACCACTAAGGAGTCAGCACCCGAGAAGGTCCATTCGTAAGAACTTCCAGCCGTATACGAATATTCGTACACGCTAGAATCTCCAGACATGACTTCTGTATACCCATCTATTTCACCTTCTACAGGAATGACCGCTGAATTGACGGTGATGTCTTCGGAGACAGTACAGCCATTTTCATCTTCTACAGAAACGGTGTAATCTCCACCAGAAACGGAGAGCGGATCAATTCCGTCCCAATCAAATGTGAGTTCTCCAGTTCCGCCAGCTGCAGATGCTGTGACCGTGCCTGAATTGGGATCTGTACAGTTGGGCTCAGTGCTTTCTAATGAAAGTTGAATGGCAGGGGGAGCGAAGATGCTGAATTCAAGCGTCGTAGAGCAGAGGTTGTCATCGCTTACAGAAACAGAATATTCACCTTCTGGAAGAGAACTTGGATCGTAGTTCCCAAAATAAATATCATAGGGAGGGACCGCACCTGTAACAAAAATATCGACAGACCCATCACTAGAATAGGAGCAAAGCGCATCTGAGGTAGATTCTACATAAGTCACCAAATCGGTATCTTCATTCACGATTTGAACGAAAGGAACACTTTCATTTCCACAAGCATCTGTCGCAATAAATGTGCGTGTGAGTTCCACTGCAAGAGGGCACGTTCCGGGGCCCAATTCTGAGACGAGTTCGATGTTTACCCCACTGCATAAGTCCTCAGCGAAGGGAATTCCGAAATCTTCAGTTTCAATAGACGATGAGATGACTTGTTCGGGCAGTAGCTCAGTCCAAATCGGTCCATTTTCGTCATTGACTTCAATGACCTGTTCTACCGTAGAACTGTTTCCGCAAGCATCAGTGGCTGTCACCAAACGATACATCGAATATCTTCCTTCACACTCACCCATCAAAATCGATTCTTCATCAATAAAATATGTCACAGGGGAACTGCAAGCATCTTGAGCGATGGCATTTTCGAATTCAGGAAGTATCGGGCACGTCGTGGAAATTGGCGCCGTCCCTCCGACAAATGATGGAGGCGAATTGTCAATCACGTTAATCGTTTGGGAATACTCAACCTGCCTGTCCATGCAATCTGTTCCAAGCCAGTGTCTCACAATCGTGTAATTGCCAGGGCAACTTCCCTCGATTGTCGTTTCATCCATCACAACAGTTACGGTCCAAGCTGCGGCATAACAATTCCCCTCAGGGTTATGTTGTTCCTCAAACTCAGAAGCGAAAGAAGAGATACTCGCATATACAGTGGGAGGTGAGGGAATGTTTGAACAGGTGACATCTATGTCGTCGGGAGCATTGTTGAAACTTGGAAGGAGATTGTTGCCGTTGCAATCTTCATCACTATTTGCATATCCACATGATCCATCATTGTCAGTTGCGAGAATCATAAAATTACAAGCAAATGTGTCTGTGCATCCTCCGATTTCAAATATGTCACAAATTCCGTCAGAATCAATATCTGCGATACATTCTCCGAAACAATCATACCCGAAGGAAGGATATTCACAAAATGAATTGTCTTCAAATGAAGCATCCGGATTATAATTACAAGCCAAAGGGTTCATGCAGTCCCCTTGATCACATACGCCAAATAATATAATATCTAAATCATAACTTGCACTGGCACTGCCGAAGTTCCATCCATTTTGTAAATCAAAAAACCAAGTTCCATCTCCACTGATTCCAGCAGCAGCAGCAGACATGGTGTATGTGTAGAATCCATTTGAGCTTGTTGTCCAGTTTGTTGGGAAGTCAATTTCATAACAAGTTGAAGGTGGGTTAATGTTGTATCCCTCACCAGCCATGCAGTTCCCGTTTGCACCTGTAATAACCACGATCATATCTGCAGGCCACTCTCCACCACTTGCAGAGAAATTAAGGTTAAACTGTACTTGAGTAAGCGTTCCAGTCAAGAACATGTTTTGGCTTGTGCTCTGCCCTCCTCCAAGCGTCACATCAAAACTCACAGTTGTGTTGCATTGACTATGCCCCATAAAAGGAATGATAATGAGTGCAATTGCAACTAATAAATGATTGACTGTTAATTTCATGTCGATTTTTTATTCATATCTGTAGACTGCAATTTACTTAAAAAAAAAGCCGGAACACCCATTAAAGGAATTCCGGCTTCAATATCATATATTTTCTATCAGCAAGCGGTGCCAAATACAGAAAGTAATTCTAACAAATCACTCACAGTTGTGAGTCCATCACCATTAATATCTGTTGTACATCCAGAAGTACATCCGAATTCAGATAGGATTAACAACAAGTCAGCTACGGTTACGCTACTGTCACTATTTAAATCGCCAAAACAGTCCACAATTGGGTTGCAGCTTCCGTCGTCGTAATCTGCTGCTGCATTGTAGTTCGAAGCAGCGCTATCCATACAACCACCAACACCGACCGTAACAGTCCCTACCATGCCTAGCGCAGCGTGAGATCCGATAGAACAGTCATAAGAATACACCCCAGGAATTGTAAATGTGTGTGAACCCATGCATACACCGGAAGGATTGCCAGATATAGCCGGCAATGAGAATGCTTCTGGATTTCCAAAAGAAAGACCCGTTTGTGAGTCTATGTTTCCATTCACATCGTGAAATCCACCATAGTTGACCCAGTACACAAGGTCACCAACATCGACGCTTAAGTCCGTTGCTGTGTAAGAATAGCTTATGGTTGCAACCTCAATCCCTTCAAGACCGCATGGGTTGTCGAACGCGCAAGAACCGTCTTCTATCACTGCAGCTGGGTCATAATTCGGATACAGAGGGTCCGTACAGCCTTCAGTTCCAAAGTCAACAAATAAAGATCCGAACAATTGTTCTTGTCCAAATGGAAATCCAAAGACCAAAGTCCACCCTTTTACGGTGATGTCAGCCCTGAAATTTCCCGACATAGTGGGTGTTCCTTCTAGACTGGCACAATATTGATTCCCTCCATGAAATGAACACGGGTTATTTGAGTCACCATTGTTGTTGCACACAACTTGTAATCCCATTTCTTCCAGTGTGTAAGAAATAAGAGTATCATTTAAATCAACCATGACGAGACTCACTAACTCAATTGAATCAAGCAAAGCAGTTGGCGAAAAAGGGAGGGTAGAATCAATTTCAAGAACGTACGTCGGAATTAAGAGATGCAGAACATCATAATAAGGTTCGCCAGTAATTCCAGGTTCAAATTGTTCGCCTTGACTCGGGTCAGGTGAGCTTCCATATGTTTCAGTTCCAAAGTCAAAATCGGCAGTGCATTGAGCTGATGCAGATCCTAGAACAAAAATGGCTAGAAAGCCGATAAGTACATTTTTCATTTTTCTATTTTTAGGTAAGATAATAAAGTTAAGTTATGGACATATGGTTCCAAATACTGCGAGAAGTTGAAGTAAATCAGCAACACTGACCAAATCATCTTCGTTTAAGTCGGTTTCGCAATTTAAATTGCATCCAAATTCTGCAAGCAGTTCAAGTAAATCAGTGACTGAAATTACGCCATCGTTGTTGAAATCACCAAAGCATGTTGCATAGGTACAAGTGTCATCATTTGCAGTCGCACTTGGGTTGTAGTTTTCAGCCATTGGATCTGTACACCCTTCAATCGTGAGGGTTTCATCTCCTTCAACAATCATGTTGCAATCGTTATCTATTCCAGAAAACGTGCCTGCACCACCCGGAAACATTAGTGCCTCAAGGTCATTGCAGTCTTCACTGTTGAATGCATAGGGTGTCGTGTAAGTTGGGTCACATCCGTTGACTGGGGAGTTGATGTCTCCATATCCATCACCATCAAGATCAGCCCAAACATCAAGTCCCTCAAAAACAGTAATCGTTTCGGTGTCAAAAAATTCTGCACCGATCGTTTCTGTAATATTAATCACAGCAACATTCCCACCTCCATAAATTGTGTAAAGTCCTGAGCCAGTAGCATAAAAACTAGCGGTTCCTAAAAAATCATCGCCTGTGATAAGGTCTTCATCATAGAAGGAGATGTTGTAATTTTCTCCATATGTTAATGCAACACTTAAGTTATTAAAAACAGGCGTTTCTTCATCAGTCACAGAGGCAGAAGTAAACGATACATCGCCATCCAATACAAAAAACGGATCTGGTGAAAGAAGACCAAAGAAACCTTCCTCCACATCACCCCCCCATCCATCGCCAAGCTGAATAATGTCTAGTGAAGTAAGTGTTAATTCGGTGACTGTCGTCGCTAATGAAATCGTGTATGATCCTGGCTCATTATATAAAACACTTGGATTGGCAGAGTTTAAAACACACCCCCCCACAAGATTAGATTCGTCAATTGTAAAGTTGTGTGTTGCATTCGCTCCAAAATTTCCACCTTCCACTATTTGAGCAAGGATGTTGCCACCTCCATCTGTGAGCACATAGCTTCCTACAACACCTTCAAATTGCATGCCATCTCCATAACTGTCATTAATGCTTAATGTATAGCTTCCTGGTCCAACACATATTTGTTCATTGTAAATTGTTTGTGCATCTGAATAGGGGCCACCTGAGATCAGCAATTCTCCAACAGAGTCCATGACCATCCAAGTTGTTTCAGCAGGGTAATTGTCCGTAAGAACTTCTAGATTTATGACAGAGCCATTTGATGGCCCACCGAAATCCCAATTGTATGATACGCCCGCACCAGTGATGAGGTTTTCTATATCAACATTTAATGGTGAGCACCCAGAATTTTCAGAGACATTAAAGCTCGCATTTCCACCTCCTGCACCTTGAATAATTGAAAGAGGCAATGAAAAGCTTTCACTGAGGTTTTGCGTAATCCCAAATGCGGAAGCAACGACAGCAACATTGATGTTCACAAAATATTCACCCGCTGCAAGAGGAACTCCACATATTGTCGCGCAGCCGTAATCTTCTCCGTTTGAAGGATAATAGACTCCGCTTGGATTGCTGGGCGTCAATGACAAGCCAAAAGGAAGACCAGTTATGCTTGTAATAGTGATGCTTTCTAACGTCGCTGTTATTCCCGATCCGGGGTCTAACACTGAGCCAGGCATGTTGAAAGTTGCAGTTGCCAAATATTCTTCACCTGTTGTTCCGTCAGGCAAAACAAAAGGACAAAGTAAAGGAAAGCCATCAGCAACACATGTGTAATCAGGTGTACAAGATGAACATTGAGAAAATGCAGAAGAGGAGATCATCATTATGGTCGCCGCTCCTAGCAGTTGTATATCTTTAAAAGTCATAGTCAACTATTATGTGTACACAATATACTCAAAAATTAACAACTAGTACCAAACGCAGCCAATAGGAGTAATATGTCCGCAACATTTATATAGGTGTTTCCATCTACATCTGCTGTACAGCTTGACAAACATCCGAATTCAGAAAGGACAAGCAACACATCTGCAACTGAGATGACTCCATCTCCATTGATGTCGCCTGTACATGTGCAAGAATCGTAATCACAGATTTCGTCATCCGTGGCTGAAGGTTCGTAGTTGCAGGCTTCAGGATCTGCACAACCAGCAATTTCATTTTCATCACATATGCCATCATTGTCAGAATCGTTGTAGCATGCACAGAAACAATCTTCAATAATTAGACAATTAACTTCATCAACTTCTGTAAAGAAAGCAGTGTATGTCGCTTGATCAGTAAACGAACATTCGCAATCAGTAACTATTAAATCAAATTCTTCACACGTATCACATATTCCATCTTCATCGAGATCTTGTATACAGTTTCCACCGCAGTCATATCCAATGGCAGTGTAAATACAACTACCGTCATCATTTGTGGCCTCTGAATTGAAATTGCAAGCTGTAGGGTCTACACATCCAAGTGTTTCAGTTGAGTCAGCATTCACACAGAAATTGGTTGTCTCTGTAGAGACGAATTCACCACCTGTAACCAACGTATTCCCATCTGATGTTATGCTGTAACTTCCTGTGCCATATGCACAACAAATTCCATCTCCGTAACTGTCATTGATTGTGACATCATAACATCCATTTGCAACACAAGCTGTTGAAGTAAACGTTGTTGCCGAAGTTGAATAGGGGCCACCCGACATGATTGTAGCTCCCGATGCATCGGACACACTCCATGTAGTTTCTCCGGGGTAGTTGTCCGTTAGAATCGTGAAAATCACTTCTACACCATTCCCGATACAAGATCCATCATCTATGGTTGCAGATGAATCATAGTTGCATGAGGTAGAGTCAGTACATCCAGTACACGAACTGCCATCTCCACCACAAATTCCACACACATCATTGTCTAAGCAACTTCCATTGTCTGAGGTTGCTTCAGGGTCGTAGTTACAAGCAGTAGCGTCCATGCAGCCGGCTCCAGGAACAGCATTCGTCGGGTAGCTGTCAAGTGTATTTACCCCTGTATTTAAAGGGTCTAAGTATTGAGAAGCACCAAGTCCCCAACTCACGTTGAATCTCCCGTAGAAATCATATGCACCGTTATTTACAGAACCGGAACAAGCGGCAGCTCCACCGTAAAGCTGACCTATGATGCGGTGATTTTGATCGAAAAGAGGTGAACCTGATGATCCTGGTTCAGTCACTCCCAGCTCCCATGCATCGATCCACCAAACCTGAGCATCACCAGTACTTGATTGGTAAGGAGCGTCATTTTCAAAACAGATTTTTTTAAGATCGCCACTTGGGTGATGAATTCCTACAGCCGACGAAGGTGTCGATCCTGAATGATCCCAACCTGCATATTCAACATTGTAGCTTGAGGGAGGAGCAGAGCTCAACTCAATAAGCGCAAAATCAGATCCGCCGTCTTGAACAAGGAGAGTGCCTCCAGATACACTTTGGTTTGTAGGGCCTGTAGTTCCAGCACATGAACTGCTTTCATGGTTGAAATAATACACCCATGTATTGGGAGTTCCGATACAGTGATTTGCAGTTAGGAAATAAGGTGTGCCGTCGTTTGCAGTGTTGTTGATCAAAGCTCCTGTACAATATGCAGAGCCACCATTCACAATTAACGCGACAGATCTTTTTTCTGTTTGCCAATCAGCACCTTCTGGGCAATTGACATTGATGTTACAAGCACCAGAGTTTCCGAAGGGTCCCAATCGTTCTGTCATCTCAGCCAAAACAGCATCTTGGTGATTTAAAAGGGAACGGTAACCGTGTATAACTTGATTCACTTCGATTTCACCCAATCCATGCGATGCAGGTGATTCGTGGTATTCTAGGATCATAGCAGATCCATCAAGCACCCCTAGAGAAAGGCCTTCCCAAGCTTTGTTGTTTTCTAGTGTGAAAGAACCTAGGAACGCTGTTCTTTGCGCATTGTAGACGTAAAGTTGCGCTTCTTTTGGCAGAACAAATCTAGAAAGCATGAAACTTACATTTAATGCATTGGGACAATTAAAACCAAGCCTCCAAACGTGCATGCCCTCTTCAAACGTCCAAGTTCCTGAATTATCAAGATTGAAAGCCACTTCTTGCTCCACACCAAATCTCCATGGAGCTTCTTTGTGTTCGTCAGTAACAGCGTCTTCAACTGCAAGAGCGGCTAAGTCTACATCGGGCATCTCTTGCATGTCAAATGCAGGCTGATATGTAGCGTCCCCCCAATTTAATGGTTCCCCACCTTGGGAAATTTGTGCAGAAATTGTAATAGAGGAAATGACTCCTACAAGTAAAAGAAATATGTTTTTACAATCGAACATGACGATATGGTTTCTATTCGTGAGTCATCAAGACGCAAATGTCACAAATGAGTTGCGTGAGAACTTAATTTAAGTTAAATTGTCAAAGTTCTAACTGCTACATTATGAGTTATTTCATTAGATATTTAAACTTTAAAAAACGTATTTGCGCAAGCTTTTGTCTAGTTGTATTGACATGTTTGTGTTTGCATTCTGTACATGCTCAATTGGTTAATGTAACAAATGATCTTCTTTTGTCTACAGATCATACAAGTGGGTATTTAGGTTCAGGTGTAAGTTTTGCTGATTTTAATGGAGATGATATTGATGACCTCACCTTTGGTCATCATGCCGGTCAAATAAAATATTATCAAGGAGACGGGGTGGGGTTTGAAGAAATTCAATTGAATATTGACAATGATGTTAACGAGTCAAAATCAGTTCTATGGGCTGATATTGACAACGATGGCGATCAGGATTTATTAATTACAAATCGCAATGCCTCCAATAGATTTTGGTTGAATAATGGAAACATGCAGTTTACAGATATCACATCTTCATGTGGGATTTCAACCTCTAATATTTCAAAGAGTTATGGCGCTTCATTTGGCGACTATGACAATGATGGATTCATTGATTTGTACATATGTAATTATCATACAGACGTCATTAACATTAAAAATGAACTTTATCACAACAATGGAGATGGCACTTTTACCGATGTTACGGTCTCTTCTGGGGTAGGGAATGGTTTACAACAATCTTTTCAAAGCACCTGGATTGATATTGATAACGATCGTTTTCTAGACCTTTATGTCATCAATGATAGACTTGATTATCCAAACTCATTTTATCTTAACAATGGAGATGGCACCTTTGCAGATATGGCGCCTGTATGGGGAGCTGACTTGTCGATTTATGCGATGAGTTCAACTTTTGGGGATTACGACTGTGATGGTGATATGGATTTATATGTCACAAACGGTTCAGCTGGAAATATTCTTTTGTCAAACAACATCAATCAGGGCATGGGTTTTATTAATGTGACATCATCTTTGGGCGTTGAAGTAAATCAAATTTGTTGGGGCGCTTGTTTTATGGACCATCAAAATGACAGTTGGTTAGATTTATATGTAGGCACAGGAGTAAGTGGAAACACTGACTACCCCGCAATGTTTGATGAATTCCCTGCTCAATCAAACGCCTTTTTCTCTTCTACGGGTAGCAGTTCAGTACAGGACATTTCTTCAGAAACGCCTGAAGGAATTCAGCACACATTCTCTATTGCAACTGGAGATTTTAACAATGATGGATTCCCTGACCTTGTCTCTCACCAAGTCGGCTTACATGCGACTGTCATAAGTTCGACACCAAATGACAATCACTTTCTTAAAGTCAGGCCACTGGGAACAACAGTGAATAGAGACGCAATTGGTGCTGAAGTGCAAGTCTATCATTCCTCAGCACAAAATACAGGTGCTAACGAAGTTAAAATCGATGTAGTTTTTTGTGGAGACAAATATTTGAGTCAAAACTCCAGATACCTTCAATTTGGTCTCGGTTCAAGTACTCAAATTGATTCAGTAGTCGTTCATTGGCCAGGAGGGGAAATAGAATCTTTCCTGGGGCTGTTAATTGACAACTCTGTCGTTTTAGTAGAAGGCTCTTCAGTTCAGTATTGCCCTAACCCATCAGCATTCTGTGGTTCAGGTACAATTTGGGATGAATGGACGCAGACATGTATTTCTTTCATGCCGGAAGACCTATGTCCGACCGATGTGAATAATGATGGTTTTACATCTATTCATGACTTGCTTCTGCTCTTAGGTCAGTTCGGCACATTCTGTCCTACTACTTGGTAATTCGTTCACGCCAAACGATATTCGCGAAAATAGATTGAGCAATGGGAAGAGCATTTGAATTTAGGAAAGAGCGGAAGATGAAGCGATGGTCTGCAATGTCTAAGATATTTGCACGGCTCAACAAAGACATTATCATTGCCATCAAGGATGGAGGCAATGCTGATCCAGAAACAAATTCGACGTTAAGAGCTGTTCTGCAAAACTGCAGGGCTGCCAATATGCCCAAGGACAATATTGCCAGAGCGATTAAAAAAGCCACTGACAAAGACACGTCCGATTATAAACAAGTCACGTTCGAGGGTTACGGCCCACATGGTATTGCAATTTTTGTAGAAACAGCGACGGACAATAACAACAGAACGGTTGCGAGTGTCCGAGCAGATTTTTCGCACAATGGAGGCAATTTGGGAACAACAGGAAATGTGGAGTTTCTATTCAATAGGGTTTGTTTTTTCAATTTAAAGGGTGAGGGTCACGACCCGGAGGATCTCGAGCTGGAACTCATTGATTATGGCGCAGAGGAGATCGAAGTCGATGGTGATACAATCATTGTTACCGCCCCTTTTGGTTCATTTGGTGGTCTTCAGAAAAAGCTTGAAGAAATGGAACTTGAGATTGAAGAGTCTGGGTTTGATCGATCTCCGACAACGACTTCTGAACTCAATGCTGAACAAACGCTTGAAGTAGAAAAATTAATTGAGAAATTAGAGGAGAATGAAGATGTCCAGAATGTTTTTCATACAATGTCCTCTTCGAGTGACTAAGGTGAAAATTCTAAGTCATATGTAACCTTAGCCATAGTTTTACGTATTTTAAGGCTATGCACCGACAAAATTATTTTCTTGGGATCGTTTTTTCGGTCATTTTATGTCTAAATCTTTTAGGTATAGGTGCATTCGCGCAAGAGAATAACACATGGCAATCTCAACTTCAGGATGTAGATATATCGACTGAGGTTGTGAGGCAGAACTTTGGCTTGTCTTGGCCTGAGTTAGATGCTGTTCCTCGTAGCAACGGAAAGAAACCATTTGAAAGATGGGCGTGGTGGACAGAACGAAGAGCCAAGCCTTATGGCACAAGGCCGCCAGCAACAGCTTGGTGGAACGCATCGCGAGAATTGAAAAGCGCTCTTTTATATCTTCCTACAGGGCCTTCTTGGTCCTACATCGGAAATGAGAACATTCCCGTTTATGGTGGCGCCGGCAGAGTGAATAATGTTGTTTCGTTTGATGGCGGTTGGTTGGCGTGTTCGCCTTCGGGTGGATTGTGGATATCTGAAGACGAAGGAGAATCTTGGGACCCAGCTGGAGGAGAAGTAGATGAGCTTTCTGCGGTTGGAACCACGGATATCATTGTTGATCCAGAAGATTCCAATCATTGGTTTTTAGCTACAGGCGATGGTGATGGAGCGACTACGTATAGTATCGGACTCCTTGAGACCTTTGATTCAGGTGTCAACTGGTCAGAAACAGGTTTAGCGATGCCAGAGGGCAACCAAAAAATATTTAAGATTGCCTTTCAGCCCGACAGTCCCAATGTGATTTATGTCTGCTCTAGCACTGGGCTATATCGTTCTCAAGACGCTGGCGTATCATTTAACTTTTTAAAAGCAGGAATTGTGAGAGATATGGTGATTCATTCTGACTCTACAAACATCCTTAACATTGTATTAGAGAACGTCGGTGTATACAGGTCTCTAGATTCAGGATTAACATGGGCAAATGTTCCACTTCCGCAGTCTGCAGGTATTGGAAGAATGGAACTTGCTTCGAGTGCGTCTCATCCGAATCGTATTTATGCTTACGGTGCAAATTATTTCACTCAATCTACAATGGGTGTTTGGCGATCAGATGATGGTGGCGCTTCCTTTTATCCGACAATGCTCCGCTCAGAGGGAGGGCCAAACCTTCATGGTTGGACGAGCGATGGCTCAGATTCTTCAGGTCAGGCCTGGTGGGACATGTGCATCGCTGTTGACCCCTTTGATGAAAACAAAATTGTCTTAGGTGGCGTTAATTTGTGGGCTTCTAATGATGGTGGTTATTCATGGAGCTGTGATGCCCATTGGTCAGGGCAGGGGGAGTATCCTCAAGTACACGCAGATCAGCACGGTCTGACCTTTCTATCTGACGGACGTTTGCTGGTTGCAAATGATGGTGGAGTATACTTGCGTGACGCCTTAGGACAATACGCGGACAAGTCTGATGGGCTTGACATCGCCCAAATATATCGTTTGGGACTAAGCCCACACAGGCATTCCGATATGATTTGTGGGACACAGGACAATGGAACGTCGTTATACAATACAGATGGTTGGCAACGCATTCTTGACGGCGATGGCATGGGATGTTTCTTTCATTCCTTAGACTCAAACGTTCTTTTTATGAGTGCGTATTACGGTCTGTTATACCGCTCAACAGATGCAGGGAGATCAAATACTCAGATTGCCAACTATTTCGGTTCCGGAATAAACGAGATTGGGAATTGGCTTACGCCTTGGCAGACCAGTCCACATAATCCAGATGTAATCTATGTAGGAAAGAAATCGGTGTATCGGTCAGATGACTCTGGTGATACGTGGAACACACTCGGAACGATGAGTGATACCAAAGCAGATGCCATTGCACTTTCATCGACAGATCCAAACACAATCATGGTTGCCAAGCGTGACGAATTGTGGCGCTCGACAAATGGGTATGATTTCACAGAACTCTTAAATCTTCCTGGAGAAACAATTGGTGATGTGTTGATTTCTTCATCTGATTCAAATGAGATATGGGTTTCCTTTGGAAGCTATTCGGATGGTTTGCAGGTCTGGGCTTCTTATGATGGAGGAGCTTCGTGGGAAGACAAATCACTCGGTCTTCAGGCGCTTCCTGTAAATACGTTGATTGAATCTCCTGACGGCACAATCTATGCAGGGACTGATTTGGGGGTCTATTCCTATGATGAGGCTTCTGGATGGTCTATTTATGGTGATGGGCTTCCGCTTACAATTATTACCGACCTTGAAATCCGCACAGCTACAAACCGGTTGGTCGCGGCATCATATGGGAGAGGGGTGTGGGAAGTTGAATTGCCTTCGCTGCCATCTCTAGACCTCACGGCATTGGGATTTGATGATTTCGACAAACTTCAATGTAATTGGGATTTTACATGTGCTCCCACGTTTTTAAATTCCGGAGCAGACCCTGTGTTTTCTGTTAAATACACAGTGAATTGGGATGCAAACGAAACTGTAGTTTCACATAATTTCAATCCTCAATTAAACCCAAATGAAACGATTGTTCTTCCTTTGTCTTCACATCAAGTAGACAGTTCTGGGACAAGGGTTATTTCCATTCATATTCTTGAAGTCAATGGGGTTTTAGACGAAACCTACAACAACAATATCGCTTATGAAAGTTGTACCGTTTCGGGATTAGGGTATCGCGGCACTTTGACAGAATGGGCAGGATGTAATGCTGTAGACATAAGATGGTCATTGGCATTTGAAGACGCCTCAACATATATACTAGAATCCAGTCCGATACCAGCCGGAGACACGTTATCAAGAATTCTATGCCTTCCCGAGGGATGTTTGGTTCTTCAATGGGATGATAATGATGGAGATGGTTGGCTAGATACATCTTGTTCTGAGGCGGGTGGGTTTGTTTGGATAAGTCCATTTGAGGAGGTACTCGCATCAAGTGTAAATTCAGTTTTTTCAACTTCTAATTCATTTACAAATTGTATAGATTCACCTTGGTGTTATGCTGATTTTAATGGTGATGGAGAAAGAACGGTTACAGATTTATCGTGGGTGCTGTCAGAGTATGGATGTATGATAGGCTGTACGGCCGATTTAGATGGAGATGGCATAGTCACGGTCATAGATTTAATGATTTTACTTTCAAATTATGGCGAGTCTTGCTATTAATTCCGAATAACCTACACGTTGTCAGCATACTAAAAGTTATAAAGTCTCAAATATCCCACTGCAACTGAAAGATGATTAATTATGAGTTCGCTTCTTTATTGCGCTCTCAATATGTCAAGTTATGTGGCTAATTTGTGAGGTTTTTTGCAAAGGCGATGAACCTCTTTTGCGATGTGGAAATATCGCGCAGTCTACTTACCTTCGCGAAATGGAAGGATTTGAGGTTCGCCACCCAGGCACATTAGTCGACGCTCTTACGATGCAAGGTGGATATACTACGCGCACAAGAGCAAGAAAAGCAATTAAAAACGGAGCTGTTAAGCTTGAAGGGAACGTTGTGCGAATCCCCTCAACGGCCGTTGAGCCAGGAATGAATATAACGCATGACAGAGGCAGAAAGACGGTCAGCAACGGTCCTGGTCAATCAATGAGAGATTCTGGTCGGTTCAACACGAAGTCAGCAAGGAGTCCATCAAAACCGCCTTTTGACGTGGTTTATGAAGACGATAATTTCTTGGCATATATCAAGCCCTCAGGATGGGTGACAGCAGCTCCAAACCCTCAAGTAACGACCAGTTACTCTAGAATGAAAAGCTGGCTAGAACTTCAAGGTAGGGGGAATCGAGATCTTCATTTTGTCAACAAGCTGATGAAGGATGTAAGTGGGATATGTTTGATAGCGAAAAATAAAATGTGGAGAGAACACCTACAAGAAAACTGGAATGATTTCAGACAGGGGATTTATATTCTTGTTGAAGGTCATCTTCCTCCAGATGATGAGCTAGAATGTAGTGAAGAGAACGGAGATAGGGTGCAAGTTCAGTATCGAACGATGAGAGCTACCCAAAAACATACACTTCTCAAAGTTGACGCTCCCATCGAAGCAATTCAATTAATTATGCCTTCATTGCGACGAGAAAGCTGCATCATCATAGGCAAAGGCAAAACAGCTCCTGATCCACTCAAACGAGAGGGAGTGCATATGTTTGCTCTTGAAGTTAGCGGTCCAAATGGAGGGGAGATCATGGTTAAATCAAGAGTTCCTCGTGAGTTTCTAGGTCTGATGAAAGGTGGCGAAACCCCCAAGCCAAATAAGCGTCGCAATGCCGAGGTTAAGTTCGGGAAATCTGACAGAGGGGATAGACCCTTGGTTCGTCGTGCTCGCTCTACTGACAACTGGGATGTAAATAAGACTGACAAGCCAGCTGAAACGAAGTTTGAGAAGCCATTTGCGAAACCTGCTGAGAAGAAGTTTGAGAAACCAGCTGAGACGAAGCCTGCTGAGGCGAAGATTGTAACGAAGGTGGAAAAGCCAGTTGAGGCGAAGCCTGTCGAGAAGAAGATTGTCGAGAAGAAGATTGTAACGAAGGTGGAAAAGCCAGTTGAGACTAAGGCTGCGAAGCCTGTTGCAAAGAAAGTTGCGAAGCCTGCTGCGAAGCCTGCTGCAAAGAAAGTCGCGAAGCCTGCTGCGAAGAAAGCTGCGAAGCCTGTTGCAAAGAAAGTTGCGAAGCCTGTTGCAAAGAAAGTCGCGAAGCCTGTTGCAAAGAAAGTCGCGAAGCCTGCTGCAAAGAAAGTCGCGAAGCCTGTTGCAAAGAAAGTCGCGAAGCCTGCTGCGAAGAAAGCTGCGAAGCCTGTTGCAAAGAAAGTTGCGAAGCCTGTTGCAAAGAAAGTTGCGAAGCCTGCTGCAAAGAAAGCTGCGAAGCCTGCTGCAAAGAAAGCTGCGAAGCCTGCTGCAAAGAAAGCTGCGAAG
>CAWVRV010000044.1:0-18132 GCA_963932755.1 uncultured Flavobacteriales bacterium
CAATTGTGAATACGACATAATTGCTTCAATGCGTGTCGATGTTGAAACTGTGGAGGCAACAATCGTTCGCTACGATCGAGGGGATGACACGTATGATTTCGATGTGATCACAAATCCCGATGAGCCCTTTTTAGGTGCCTTCAATTTTATATGGGATTTTGGTGATGGCTCATTTGGCTACCAAAGGGAGGTGACGCACAACTATGATGGTTTGGATGAATATGATGCTGCTGTCACAGTAACGACAAATAATGGATGTTTTGATGTTGCGACGGTGCACCTTTACGGTTCAGTGATTATTTATATCCCGAATGCTTTTACGCCAAATAACGATGGCTTAAATGATGCTTTTGAAATTATCGGAAGGCAGATTGAGTCATTTGAACTTGTGATCTATAACAGATGGGGAGATGTTGTTTATTCAACGAATTCTTTTGAGGACTCTTGGATGGGGAATATCAATGGTGGTGACTATTTCGCCCCAGATGGTGTTTATCAGTGGGTGATGAAGGTACAGGGCTACGATGTTGATGCTGAAGAATTACGAGGCGTAGTGAGTTTGTTGCGATAAAAGAATGAAATCTACCTCGAGTTACCAATTAACTATAACATCTTCGTAATTATTACAAAAAAACGATTGTATTTGCCTTAATTGGTGTTCATTCGCATTATCCCTAAGGCGAAATATTTATTAACGATAGCATGGCACGTAAAAAGAGAGAAAAAGAATTAAAACCGAATATCACAGTAAGACTTGATAGGCGGACAATTATTACTGTACGAGATCACAGTAAACTTGAGTTTTGGAAGGAAAAATATCCGGGATTAGAAATACTTGAAGAGTCGTATGAATCAGAGGATGATTCTAAAAAACAAACAGAGAAGCCTAAGAAGCCGCCAGTCAAGTAAGACTGACTACTTTAATATTGTGACCAAAAACAAAGGGGGCCCCTTATGGAGCCCCCTTTGTTTTTGGTCGACAAAACCCTTTTTTAGATTAATGCGCCTTCTTGTTTCCATGGAGCGAAAGAAAGCTGCTCTCTTCCTTTCTTGGTAAGCGTATAACCGTCTTTGTTTTGGATCAGACCATCTAAGTATAAGTTGGTTATCCTTTCTCCAATTCTCGCTTGTCCTACATGGAGGTCGGTGTCGGCCTCAATGCATTTCCAGAAATTACGTTCTAAGACGCTCAATCTAATGTGACTTTGATTGTCCATTTTGTGAGATTGGATGATATCTAAGATCATTAAGTCATACTTGTCCATCTTCATGTTAAGTCTGGTTTTAAGGTTAGTGGTTAGGGAGGCAATTTAGCAGTAGTGACAAGAGATATCACATCATAAAGTGGCCAGATATTAACAGCTTGTTAACAAAACCGACTTTACTGTTCACAACTTGTTAATTCAAATTTTCTTGAAATACACGAAAAACCGAGAAATGTATCTGAGGTCCCGCTCAGGATATGGAGAGGGTCTGAATTGAGAATGAAACTTAATGGCTTTGTGAGTTGTGTCCCATGCACACGCTGAGATTCTAACCTTGTTATTTCGTGCATGTAAAAGCACTTCATAGAGTGCCTCAACATTTATGTTTTCGTCCCATTTTATGAGTACAGTTTTATTTGTATTCAATGTGCGTGCGATTTCTTCAATATTCTCCAATTCAACCCACTTCGAAGGGTTTGATGTTAAAAAGGTCATCCATTGATTTTGCATTTTTAAAACCTTTCCCTGTGCTGGACTCACGAGCATAATGAGATTCCACCGACTGGGTTGATCCTGACCTCTAAAGCGCCATCCAATGAGTTTAAGCCAGGACTTTGCCAAGCGTCTGCGAAGTACGAAATATGATGTAATTCGTTGCATTGTTACTCTGTCCAAGAACCTTTTTTTGTTTCACCTGCCCTAAGATACTGACTTAGAACTACCCCGAATTCTTCTCTACTCATGGGGACAGCGCCAAGTGTCTCAATGTGGCTGTTCATCATTTGGCAATCAATGGGTCCAAATCCCCAATTCTTTAGTTTTTCAGCCAAATGAAAGAGGCCCACTTTTGACGCATTTGTTGATTTTGAGAACATGCTCTCACCGAAGAACATCCTGCCTATGGATACCCCGTATAATCCACCCACGAGTTCATCCCCAAGCCAAACCTCAATGGAGTGCGCCATACCTAGCTTGTGTAGGCCAGTATATGCCTCGATCATGTCTTCTCCGATCCATGTCCCCGCTTCATCTCCATTTTCAGCCCCTCTTGGGTCTTGCGCACACGATCGGATGACCTTCTCAAAACAGGTGTCGTATGTGACTTTGTAACGCTTCTTATTAAGCTCGTTCCGCATACTCTTGTGCTTTTTTAATCCATCTAGATGAATCACTCCCCGTACTTCGGGAGACCACCACATGATCATTTCTCCTGGATTGTACCATGGGAAGATGCCTTTTTCGTATGCTGACAATAACAATGTGGAACTTAACTCACCACCCACTGCGAGAATCCCATTCTTGCGACTTTCTGTGACAGGAGGAAATCCATTGATTTCATCTATTAGGGGAACTTGCATTGAGCGAAGGTAGAACCGACCGACCTTGTAGGCGTGAATCTGAATAAAGAAATTTTCAACTTTTCTCACGAGAATGTTCCAGAACAGGTCGTAGCCCTTAGCAATAGGCTTACTAACCCATTGCCGGGGTTGGTTGCCCAAATAAAAGCTGCGCCTCCTTATCGCCCCACTTCTTTTGAGATGTCTGAATTAGAATCTGCTCGAAAAGCAGCTGTTTTGTGGTTGATGTACCCGAATCAAGAAGGCATGATCGAAGGCGTTTTGATAGAGAGGGCTGAATACGATGGTGTACACTCAAAACAAGTGGGCATGCCAGGGGGAGAAATGGAACTCAGCGACACCGATTACATCGATACGGCACTCAGGGAATGTCGTGAAGAGTTAGGCATAGCGGTTCACAGGGAGAATGTATTAGGCGCGCTTAGTCCTTTATATATTCCCCCAAGTAATTTCTACGTGAGGCCTTATGTTGCATGGCTACATACACGTCCGGTTTGGTCTCCAGATGAGAGGGAAGTTTCAAATGTTCTGGGATGTAAAATGTCATATATTTCTGACCCGGAGACCTGGAAATCCTACGAAGTCAGGGGGATGCAGGTGCCCGGATTTTTATTGGAATCAAGGTTGGTTTGGGGGGCAACTGCGATGATGATCGCAGAATTAATGGAGTGTTGGAAATTACCTGATACCTTTGCCGAATGAAAGATCTATTGTCAAAAGACGAAAAGAAGGTGAAGTCAGCTTTGAAAAGAGCTGATAAAAGTGGAACCATTGCCTGGGTAGAACCGCTTTTAGAGGCGTTCAGTCTGCGGAACGACGATTCGATAAAGGAAGAAATGAGGGCATTGTTGTCCAGTGTGAAGTTGAGCGCAGCCGAAGGGGTGTTTTTAGAGACCCTGAACAACCAAGAAAGAAAAGACATTCATGCCGATGTCCTTGGTTTTATGTGGAGTGCGGGGTTTGTTCCATCAGAAAGTGTAGATGTCATCGTCAGGTGTGCAACTTCTGGCGACTATAGATCTGCGATGGAAGGGCTCACACTTGTAGAGCAATGTGAAGTCGTGGAAGATGAACAGATCCTTCTTGAGGCAATACTTACTTTACGTAATGCGCTTGATTGTAAAGAAAAGAGTGAGGTTCATGCACTATATAAACCGATGTTGGAAGCGTTAATTCACCTTGAACGCAATCAATAGTGACCTCGTCAAGCCTGCTTCCTGTTTTTAATGCGTTTTTGTGAGGTTTAAAGGCGTAACAATGATGAAATCAGCCACACCCACACGTTCTTCATCTAAGTGATTGATGTCATCTTGTTCAGTAGCATCAATCGTTAAGACCTTTAATTCTGGATTTGTTTGCCTTAAATACCATGCGATTCCATCTTTATTTTGAGAATGAAAAGCACCGTTATAGTGAATGAAAAGACCATTTTCAGGTAAGTTGACACTGATGTTGTGCGCCATACAAGCATCTTTGAGGGCTTGTGATTTGGGCAGATTTTCTCCACCATGTCCCCCTGACATTTCAAGCATTTCAACATAACATCCCACGGTCCCATCATAAAGGATAGGCAAGGGGGGGAGAAGTTGTTTTGCTTCGTCAGATAAATATTCTAAGGTGTCTAATCCATTGTGGTAAACGAATGATGCATATCTCCGTGGAACGTTCGTGGCAATGAATTTGTGGTTGTTCTCTTTTGCATAGTCCACAAGAGGAAGGTAGTCCGTTTTGAAATTAGGCCAAACCCTTGTGTTTTTTTCCAGCTTACTCAAATTGATGAACCCATTTAAATATTCATTTAAGGGAAGTTGGTCATCCGTTTCAAACATTTCAGCGCCCAAGATCAGTTCTCGCTCTTCTACATCGATTGCTTGCGTAAGAAGCAATTGAAGCCAGTGTATCATCGGATTGTCGTGTAACTCTCCAAATAACACCACGTCAGACATGAATGCCATTTTGATGATTTCGTCAAAAGAAGTCAATTCACCCTCTGAAGTATAAATTAAATACGGAGAAGGATTGGACGCCACAATGTTCGCTTTCGCTTGTCGTGCTTTTTTACTGTCCTTCTGCGCAGATGATGTGAACGGGATTGCGCATAGTAGAGCTGTGATAACGAGAATAGATCGAATGTTCATTTGGGATTAATTAATCGGATCAAGTTTGCATGACTCCTGGGCGAAATGGCTTTTTAGATGGAGATTCATTCGCAACTTCTACCCCCATACTGATCCATGATCGCGTTGCTTCAGGATCGATAATCGCATCCACCCACAAGCGAGAAGCAGCATATTCAGGTTGAGTTTGTTCTTCATAGCGGGCTTCTATCTTCTTTAGAAGTTCACTCTGTTTTTCTTCATCTATGGGCTCTCCAGCTTTAACAAGCCTCGCGACTTCAATTTGTTGTAGCACTTTTGCAGCTTGTTCTCCACCCATTACAGCAATTCTTGCTGTAGGCCAAGCGACAATAAATCGAGGGTCGTATGCTTTTCCGCACATGGCATAATTGCCCGCACCGTAACTGTTGCCGACAATAACCGTGAATTTGGGAACCACGCTATTCGCGACTGCGTTCACCAGTTTTGCTCCGTCTTTGATGATTCCACCGTGTTCTGACCGTGAACCGACCATGAATCCAGTCACGTCTTGTAAAAACACAAGTGGGATGTTTTTTTGGTTACAGGTCATGACAAACCGTGCTGCTTTATCTGCGCTGTCAGAATAAATCACTCCCCCAAACTGCAATCCTTCTTTTTTTGACTTGACAGTCATGCGCTGATTACACACAATGCCTACACTCCAACCATCCACGCGAGCGTATCCACATATGAGTGTTTTTCCAAACGTCTTTTTATATTCAGTAAAAGACCCCTCATCTACCAATGAATCAATTAAATCGTGAGATTCATATGGTTTGTTACGTTCTTCTGGAAGAATAGAAGAAATAGAATGTCCTGAAGGATTGACAGGACTGGCTCTCGTGAAATTGGCTGCGTTCGATGTTTCACCCCAGTGTGAGGCCAAATCTCGTATCGTTTTTAACGCATCTTCATCGTCTTTACATGGGTAATCGATGACGCCACTTATTTCTGTTTGTGTCACAGCTCCTCCAAGTGTTTCGTTGTCCACATTTTCTCCGATCGCCGCTCTGACCAAATAACTCCCTGCCAAAAAGATCGATCCAGTTCCTTCTACAATGAGTGACTCATCACTCATAATCGGGAGGTATGCACCTCCTGCTACGCATGACCCCATCACAGCGGCTATTTGTGGTACGCCCTCGCTCGATAATTTTGCGTTGTTCCGAAACATTCTCCCAAAGTGTTCTTTGTCAGGAAAGATCTCATCTTGAAGTGGTAGAAATACGCCTGCGCTATCCACGAGGTAGATGATGGGTAGTTTGTTTTCAAGTGCGATTTCTTGCGCTCTTAGATTTTTCTTAGCTGTGATAGGGAACCAAGCGCCAGCTTTAATCGTTGCATCATTTGCAACGGCGATACAAAGCCTGCCATGGATTCGACCCACTTCAACAACCACACCTCCAGAGGGGCAGCCTCCATACTCCTCATACATTCCATCTCCCACGAGCGCACCCAATTCGAATCGCTTGCACCCAGGGTCAAACAAAACAGAGAGTCTCTCTCTGGCTGTCATTTTGCCTTTGGCGTGTTCTTTCTTGATGCGTTTGGCACCTCCACCTTTCTTTACAAGATCTAGTTTTCTTTCTAAACCTGAAACAAGAAGCCGCATTCGGTCCTCGTTTTTATTGCGTTCCAGATCATTTTTTTTTGCCATGGTGCCAAGGTAATCAAGGATGTCCCTTCGCGAGTACCTTTGTGGTCACGACCTTTCTGAAAAAAAGACGCTCAATGCAATTAGTTGAAAAAAACTTCCTGATTTATAAACTCCTTAATTCTTCATTTACAGGACTGTCAATTGGGATTATATTTAAAATCTATGAGCCATTGGATCCTGAAATTTATTCTATAGGAGGGATGGTGTTGGCTGTCGCGATGATTGTCATTGCAAAGTTCTATGAGAAACTCTTAAACATTCAAAGTTTTTACAGAATCTCATTGTTCGTTGAAGCTGTCATGCTTCTGACCGTGATCTCTTTCTTGGTTCTAGGGTACAGTCTTACGTCAGCCTTGGTGATCTATTGTGGGTATCAACTCACCTTCATTTTTGGCGGGTATTTGGTGCGGGCAGAAACGCTCGTGACGCATAGGAAAGAACTGCTAAGCAAAATTGACATGTTAAAGCAGGCTGGATATTTGGTGGGGCTTGGGGCATCATTTGTGTTTTATAAAGTGCTGGATATGGGCTTAGGAATAACCGTTCCGAATGATCAGATCATTGTACTTCATTACGTTCTCATTTTGTTACAATCGATCATTCTGTTGCTCGTAATAAGCAGCTTTAAAAAGGGTTAGTTGGCGGGGAGTTGTGAATTACCTTTGTGCTTTGTATAAAGAATTATCTGAATCAAACTCAAAACATGTCTGACGATAAGAAAGTGATCTTTTCAATGGAAAAGGTGAATAAAGAAACACCTACTGGAAAGTTGATTCTAAAGGATGTTTACCTGTCCTTTTATTATGGAGCGAAGATTGGAATAATCGGTGTGAACGGCTCTGGAAAGTCAACAGTAATGAAACTTATTGCTGGATTGGACGAGTCATTTAGAGGTGATATTGTTTGGTCACCAGGCTATACAGTAGGATATCTTCCCCAAGAGCCCGACTTGGATGAGTCCAAGACAGTGCGCCAAATTGTGGAAGAAGGCACACAGGAAATCGTGGATACTTTGGCAGAATTCGAAGAGATTAACGCAAAGTTTATGGATGAGGAGATACTCAATTCTCCTGAGAAGATGGAAGCCCTCATTAATCGTCAGGCATTGGTTCAAGACAGAATTGATGCTTTGGATGCTTGGGAGCTAGATACGAAATTGAATATCGCGATGGACGCACTTCGCTGTCCTCCTGACGATCAACTTATTTCTGAATTGTCTGGTGGAGAACGCCGTCGTGTTGCACTATGTCGACTCCTTTTAAAAAAACCTGATGTATTGCTTCTAGATGAGCCTACAAACCACTTAGATGCTGAATCTATAGATTGGCTAGAGCAACATCTTGAGCAATATGTAGGAACGGTTCTATGCGTAACGCACGATAGATATTTCCTTGACAATGTCGCTGGATGGATCCTTGAGTTGGACAGGGGAGAAGGTATTCCTTACAAGGGCAATTATCAGAACTGGTTAGAACAGAAAACAAAACGTCTTTCTCAAGAGGAGAAGCATGAGAGCAAGCGTAAAAAAGAGCTTGACAAAGAACTCGAGTGGATACGTACGAGTCCGAAAGGACGTCGTGCGAAAAACAAAGCACGTATCTCAAACTACGACATTATGCTATCTGAAGGTTCAAAAGAGAAAGACACTCGCCTTCAAATCCCAATTCCCAATGGTCCTCGTCTCGGAAATAAAGTTCTGGAAGTTAAGGATTTACAGAAGTCGTACGGGGACAAACTACTGATTGACAATCTGTCCTTTGAACTTCCACCTGCTGGAATCGTGGGGATAATCGGCCCGAACGGTGCGGGTAAAACCACACTCTTCAAGATGATCATGGGGGAGGAGCAGCCTGATCAGGGCTCGCTATCTCTGGGTGATACAGTTGAAATCGGATATGTAGACCAAACCCACACAGATATAGATCCTGAAGCGACTGTTTGGGAAGTCGTGTCAGGTAAAAATGAGCATATAGAAATTGGTGGTCAGTTGGTCAACTCGCGTGCATATGTAAGTAGGTTTAACTTTAATGGTCCCGACCAACAAAAGAAATGTAAAGTTCTTTCTGGAGGAGAGCGGAATCGACTACATCTTGCCATGACCCTCAAAACGGAGGCAAATGTACTTCTCCTCGATGAGCCTACAAACGATATCGATGTGAACACTTTGCGTGCGTTAGAAGAAGGAATACTTTCATTTGCAGGTTGTGCAGTAGTGATTTCCCACGATCGTTATTTCTTAGACCGAATCTGTACGCATATTCTTGCCTTTGAAGGGAATTCAAATGCCTACTGGTTTGAAGGAGCGTATTCTGACTACGAGGAAAACAAGAAAAAGCGAATAGGCGATAAAGGTCCCAAGCGTATTAAGTATCGTAAATTAACCCGTGGATAGGTTTTGGATGGACGACCATATATTGGACGTTTTGCGCCTTCACCCACAGGACATCTTCATTTCGGTTCTCTCATAGCAGCCGTTGCCAGTTTTTGTGACGCAAAAGCAAATCATGGTACTTGGCTTGTTCGAATTGAGAATCTAGATCCCCCACGTGAAGTAGAGGGCTCAGCAGACGATATTCTTCGAACTTTAGAAGGCTTTGGATTGGTTTGGGACAACCCTGTTCAGTACCAAAGCGCAAGGCATCACCTTTATGATTCGGCGCTCCAGAAACTCAAGGACACAGGCATGACCTTTGGATGTGCCTGTTCCAGAAAAGATCTCGTAAATGCTGGTGGGCTGGATTTCTATCCTGGAACCTGTAGAAATGGCATCCCATATCCCAAAGAAGAGAGGTCAATCCGATTTCTGGTATCAAAAAGCAACATTGAAGATGTGAGGTGGAATGACTTGGTACAAGGAAATCAAAACGCGCTGAAGTCCTCTTTGGGAGATTTTATTCTCAGAAGATCGGATGGATATTTTGCCTATCATCTTGCTGTTGTCACTGATGATGCAGACCAAGGTGTGACGAATATCGTTCGAGGAGCAGATCTGATGAATTCTACCCCCAGGCACATGATGCTGCAAGAAGCATTAAATCTAGGGTCTCCTTTATATGCTCATGTCCCTCTGGCATATAACATTCTGGAAGATAAATTAAGCAAGTTTACGAAAGCTTCTCCGATTCAAATACAGAATGCGCCGAATCAAATTTATGATGCGCTTAAATTCTTAGGGCAGCCTGAGGTAGTTATTGATTTCCCTGAAAACATGCTGTCTCAAGCCATTCATCAATGGGATCTGTCAAAAGTACCCACGTCTTCAAGTACACATTGGACCTAGTCCTTTTTTTAATCAATAGTGGTACTTGTTGTTCTCAGGTCTTTTCAAAATCTGTTTCGCGGCCTCTAAAGAGCGCGGATGATATGAAGTTACTTGATTCTCTAGGTATTTTTTGTCGAGGTGAGTGTATATCTCAGTCGTTGTAATTTGCGCGTGCCCTAGCATTTCCTGAACAGCTCTCAGATCGGCACCAGCTTCAATAAGATGTGTTGCAAAACTGTGTCGGAATGTGTGTGGACTGACGTTTTTACGAATTCCTGCAGCAATTACGCTACGCTTAAGCATGGTGAAAGCCATTTGACGTGTCATTTTCCTTCCTTGTCTGCCTAGAAACATTGTATCCTCATGACCCGCCAATGGAATTATTCCAGAACGATAATGCGAGAGGTAATCATCAATAGAATCACAGGCTTGTCGACCTATTGGAATGATTCTTTCTTTATTTCCTTTTCCAAGAACCTTGACTACTCCATCAACTAAATCTACCCGAGACATTTGTAGACTAGTGAGTTCACTCACACGTAGTCCACAGCTGTAAAGTACTTCGAGCATTGATTTATTTCTTACTCCCTCTCTGCGACTCATATCCACTGAAGCGATAATGCGGTCAATCTCATTAACAGTGAGTACATCAGGAAGTTTTCTTTGCGCTCTTGGCCCTTCGATAAGTTCGATGGGATTCGTTTCTATCACGCCTTCAATTCGTAAAAACTTACAGAAACTTCTGACACCGCTCAATTTGCGCGCTTGACTATTCCTAGCTATTCCTTTGTCGTACAGATTTGCGAGAAAGTGTTCGACATTTGACAGGTTGATTTTGGACGGATTGGTAACATTGTCTACTTCCTCAATAATTTTCGCAAATTGTTTGATGTCACGTATGTAAGCAAGAATAGAATTCTCGCTCAGCCCTCTTTCTAGAGCCAAGTAGTCTTCATATCCCTTGATTGCGGACTTCCAGTCTGTGTGAATTGTAGCCATTATTGAATCCAGTCTTCTTGTGAAATAATCAATGCTTCTCCAACAGTAATTCGTTGTCCTAGATAATAGGCAGTTACAAATGGCTTTGGGAAATCGTGAACTTTGTTTATGCTTTCTCGCTCATTACGAGCTGACTGATACTTCTGATACGACCCTGTCGTATACTTGATCCATCCTTCGTGCATTTCAGTATCTGATCGACCGTTGAAATTGTACTTATAGGATATCCAGGATTCAGTTATGTCATTGTGTCCAGCCATCAGCTGTACTCGGTATGAAACCCCTTTATCAGGTGTTAAAGCGTTATATTTACTTGTATTGTTCACTTTTTCGGTTGAGATATTCTCTGCGACATGGTCCAAATTAAACATCGCCTCATCTTTTTCTAATTCAGCAATGGAGTACGCAATATCTTGCGTAACTCCTGAGTTTCCAAACGCATAATCTATCTTACCCTTTATGTTAAGAGTTGCCGTGTGCGAACACCCAAGTAATTTGTAAGTAACAGTGATGGGTAAGGAGGACTTTGCATCAAACCATATGAAATTTAAAATTCCATTCTCGATTTGAGAAAGAGAAAGCTCAGAATCAATAATTTCAACAATACAGTTGTTAGGTGTTTCCTCGGTTATCTTAAGGAATCCGTCAAACCCTTCTCCATCAATCACGAGGTCGATTCGCGTAACACCATCACCTTCATCAGTTAGATATCTCATGCAGGTCACCCCGGAAGATTGGTCCGAGGATTGATCAAAAACAAATCTGGTAGATAAATCGTGAATGGTTGTTTTGTCAAGGTCCGCATCAATGCGTTCGCCATTTTTAATATATGATAGGGTTGGGGAGATTTCACCTTGCTCAAAATCTACATTGGAGGTAAACGCAAGCTCAATATTAATTTCATCAGCCTCCATATTGTCCCAAAGTAATGACACTGAGTTTGTGTGATATGAAACCCTGCTGTTTTGACTATTTACCACTTGGGCGTTAAGACCTTTTGGTATAGAAAATTCTAACTGTACGAGTCCGTTGATCTCCTCAGATTGTATTCTCACAGAATATGGGGTCTCAACACCGTGGCAAATTGTTTTTGAAGAACTGACCTCATGAATAAATCCGGGGTCGTTTGTCAGCCCAGACAAAAGTGCCAGGAAGATTGAAAATAATATAGTGCTGATTTTAAATAACATACCTATTAATGTGTGCTAAATTCGTTGTTTCACTTCGGACATCATGAAATTGCCGGTAAAATTTATGAACACTTTAATGAAGAAAAGTTAATAACATTGTCTTTGAAAAGAAAATCCCGCACTGACGTTTCAATGCGGGACCAACTTAACCAAATTATCACTTGATGTTTAGCGCAATGCTAAACTCACTTAAATTCATTCCAAAGGTATGGTTATTGCTTAGTTATCAAACGTTTATTTGAGTTTTTTATAAAATTTTGTTTTTTAATGAAATAAGTTCGTCAAAGAATGTAATAAACAGACATTATGCGTATCTTTGCCGTCCAATTTTGAGAGATGAAAAAAGGAATCCACCCAGAAGGTTATCGTACCGTTGTTTTTAAAGATATGAGTAATGAGTTTGCTTTTCTGAGCCGCTCTACTGCAAATACAAAAGAAACCATTAAGTGGGAAGATGGCAATGAATACCCCCTTATCAAAGTGGAGGTGAGTTCAAAGTCACACCCTTTTTATACAGGTAAGGCACAATTTGTCGATACTGCTGGTAGAATAGATAAGTTCCGCCAGAAGTACGGCAAATTTAAGAAAGATACCAAGGAGCCTTTGGATTCTAAAGGTCCTGTTGAAACAACAGAGTCTTAGATTTCACATCTTAATCAGCATTAAAAAGCCCGCCTGTTTAGGTGGGCTTTTTAATGCTTAAGCAATTACAAATAAATTATTTGGCCAGTGAAGTGTGGCTCATTATTTTAAGCCCGTATCCTATGTCTCCCGATTTCTTAGGTGAATCAGAAAGTAAATTAATGTTTCTGATTCCTAAGTCCCTTACTATTTGAGCGCCTATGCCATAGTCTTTTGAGTCAAAGGGATGGAAAACTCCAGATTTCTTTTGTTTTTTACTGTATTTTGCATAAGCCAACAATTCTTCAGCAAACCCTCCTCCTTGATGAAGTTTGTTGATGAAAACGACTGCGCCATATCCTATTTCTTCGATTTTTGACATTGCAGCATGTAGCTGCGGACCTTTGCCCAAATCGGACACGTGGAACACATCACCAATCATGCTTGATGCATGCACCCTTACTGGTACAGCGTCCTGTGAGTCCCATGATCCTTTAATGAGCGCCAAGTGTTCAACATCGTCAGTGAGCTGCTTGTATGAGATGGCCATAAAAGGACCAAACTCAGTGTTCAATTGAACTTCGGCTGTTCTTTCTATAAGTGTTTCGTGTTCTAATCTGTATGAAATCAGATCTGCGATAGACACAAGTTTCATATTGTGTTTGTCTGCCAATTTCCTAAGTTCAGGAAGACGAGCCATCGTTCCATTGTCATTGAGTATTTCAACAATAACACCCGCTGGTTCAAATCCAGCCAGTCTCGCAAAGTCTATGGCAGCTTCAGTGTGTCCATTGCGTCTTAGTACGCCTCCTGCTTTTGCTCTGAGAGGAAAAATATGTCCGGGCTTCCCAAGAACATCTGGTTTTGTAGCTGGGTCAATGAGTGCTTTAATCGTTTTTGATCTGTCGCTTGCAGAAATCCCAGTTGTACATCCGTCACCTATAAGGTCTACAGAGACTGTAAATGGTGTTTCATAAGCTGCGTTATTTGAAGTGACCATCAGATCGAGCTCCAAAGCGTCACATCGGCTCTCAATAAGTGGCGCACAAATAAGCCCTCTGCCATGCGTGGCCATGAAATTTATGATCTCAGGAGTGACATTGCGAGCAGCGGTCAGGAAGTCTCCTTCGTTTTCTCGGTCTTCATCATCAACGACAATAATTACTCCTCCAGAACGAATAACTTGAATTGCTTCAGGAATAGAATCTAAAATAGGCATTTTGCAAAGGTAGCATAGCTAAATTTGTAAAATGGTAAAACCAGTAGTTGCTTTTGGAGATCCTGTTTTAAAAGCAGAAGCTCAGGAAATAGAAAAAGGTCATAAAGGCCTTGAATCTCTCATTGATGACATGTGGGAGACGATGTATAGTGCTGAAGGAGTGGGGATTGCAGCCCCTCAAGTAGGTGAGTCTATACGTATGTTTGTCGTTGATGGAACTCCATTTGGTGAGGATGATGATAGATGTAATGGCTTCAAGCGAGTCATGATCAACCCCGTCATTTTTGACGCTTCAAGCGACCAATCCTCAATGGAAGAAGGATGTTTGTCTATTCCTGGGATCAGAGAGAGTGTTTCAAGGCCAAACAAGATTAACGTTGAATATTTCAATGAAGATTGGGAATTAAAGGAAGAACATTTGACGGGCATTGCAGCTCGTATCGTCCAACACGAATACGATCACCTCGATGGAGTCCTCATTACAGATCATATCCCTGCTGTCAAGAGAAGATTGTTGCACGGTAAATTAAGGGATATCGGTTTGGGCAAAGTCAGCGTAGACTATAGAATGCGTTTGCCTAAAGGAAAAGTAAGATGATGTGGTTCAGAATTTCTATATTATTTCTGCTTCTCATTGGGTGTACTGAAGGGGGGGCTGATAAGTTCAGTTCATGTGACGATCTTAAAGCAAAAGTTGTGTCCCTTGAAAAGGACATCGCAAACCATGTTTCTGTTGTCGAGTATGATTCAAGTCATCTCATGAAGGCATATGCAGATTTTGCGAACGCCTGCCCGGGCGATTCAATTGTGGCAGAGTATCTCGTCAGAAGGGCAGACCTGTTGCGTGGTGCTGGAAAATTTCATGAGGCCATACGTTTGTTCCAAAACATCCACGATGGATATCCTACCTATGAGAACAGAGCGCTATGTGCTTTTTTAATTGCATATTTATATGAAACGGAACTGGGAGATAAAGAGATGGCCGAAAAATTCTACAATGGAGTCATTGATTTGCATCCGGAATCCAATGAAGCCAAACTTGCAGCCTTGTCGTTGAAACATTTAGGCAAATCCCCAGAAGAATTGGTACGTCAATTTCAAATGGATGCTGCGGAAATAGAAAAATAATTAATCCAGGTATAAAAGCTACTTTGTAAAACACCTTAGACGTCAATGTTATTTTTGTGATGTGATAATTTACAGAGGTTTTTTTATCTTTTCTTCATCATCAATACCACGCCGTCCAAATTCAAAATACCCTTATTGCGATATGAAAAGATAGGGTGGGGTTCGGATATGATTGTTAAGCAGTTATAATGAATGAATCATGGAATCTTCTCCCTTTGACCTGAAGTCCAAGGCACATTTCCACATCACGTTAATAAGGTGTGGTTATTCTAATGTTCTTTTTCGCCTTTTGTATTAAAAATCTCGGTATTTTTGCATTAAAAAAAATATGTCACAACGATTTCCCTCTGGTGTTCTTTTTGGTAATGAAGTACAAGCTGTCTTTGATGATGCGAAAGCAAGAGGATATGCTTTGCCAGCTGTAAATGTTATTGGATCAAGTTCCATTAACGCTGTTTTGGAAACCGCAGCAGAGTTAAATTCTCCAGTAATCATTCAGTTTTCTAATGGTGGAGCAGTTTTCAATGCTGGAAAAGGTCTCAAGATGGATGCCCATGAGAAAGCAGTTCTGGGATCTGTGGCGGGTGCGCTGCACGTTCATGCGCTTGCGAAAGCTTATGGCGTTCCTGTGATTCTTCATACTGATCATTGTTCTAGAAAGATATTGCCTTGGATTGATGGCCTTATTGCTGCAAGTGAAAAGCACTTTAAGGAAACGGGAAGGCCGCTATACAGCTCTCACATGATAGATTTGAGTGAAGAGCCTGTAGAAGACAATATTGCTACTTGTAAAGAATATCTATCGAGAATTTCTCCAATGGGAATGTATCTTGAAATTGAACTGGGAGTGACAGGAGGTGAGGAAGACGGTGTTGACAATACAGATATTGACAGCTCACGTCTATATACTCAGCCGGAGGAAGTGTCGTTTGCCTTTGATCAGCTTTCCGAAATAAGCAATCAATTTACTGTAGCCGCCGCCTTTGGAAATGTACATGGCGTTTATAAACCGGGCAACGTAGAATTACGCCCCGTGATTTTGCAAAACTGCCAAACATATATTTCCGAGAAAAACAGTTTGGGACACAGTCCTGTTGATTTTGTTTTCCATGGCGGAAGTGGGTCATCCATTGATGAGATAAGGGAAGCAATAGGTTACGGAGTTGTTAAAATGAATATTGACACAGATATGCAATGGGCTTTTCTTTGTGGAGTCAGAGATTATGTGCAAACGAATTCTGATTATTTACAAGCTCAAATTGGCAATCCTGAAGGAGGCGGAAAGCCAAATAAAAAGTACTACGACCCCAGGGTTTGGTTAAGAGAAGGGGAGAAGACTTTTGTGATTCGTTTGCGAAGAGCTTTCGAGGATTTAAATTGTGTCAACAGGAATAACTAATTAATAATTAGCCTCAAGCAACCTCTTATATTTATTTGCGTCTTCTATTCGAGTAATAAACAGCCATGTTGAGTTGTTTATTATTCTAAATATTAAATAGAATCGAGTACCCCATAGTTGAAGCTAAAATTACCACACACATGAAACGTTTTCTATTCCTTGCTCTTGCAGCATTGACATCGGGCTTGGCCCAAGCCAACTTCGTTGGCCTCGAGAGTGAGGTTTATACCGAATCCGACTTCGGAACAGTGTACCGCGTTTACGCCAAATTTGACTCACCTACTGATGAACTTGTCGCAGTTTATGCACTTGAAACATCTCCAATGGTCTTGGATGTTACGACTTCTTTTTATCAAGACGCAGTTGGTGGGACGCTAGGAAATACAATTAACCCAGCATTCTTCGGAGCATTTCCATCTTTAGAATTTGACAGTTGGTTTACGATCGGGTCAGCAGATTCAAATGGTACGAGCCTCATTCAGCAAATAGGAATGGATGACGCTTTCGCTCTTTTTGAAACAGGAGCAGGATTCACGATCGATGCATTTGTTGGTGGATCCTACTTCCTTATACCAGATGTTTCTGCTGATGCAGAAGCTGGTGTTGATGGAAGAGTGTTGATTGGTCAATTCACCACCGACGGTGTTGTCAACCTTACTGTAAATCTTCAGTGGGATGATGTTGATGCAAACACCAGCAATTCTCTGGGTATTTCTATTTCTTTCCCATTTGTAGAGGTGTCGGGTTGTACAAACGCAACTGCTGAAAACTATAACCCATTAGCTACTGAAGAAGATGGTTCTTGTACGTTTGCTTCTGGTTGTACTAACGCATCAGCAGATAATTATGATGCAGCGGCCATCGAAGACGATGGGTCTTGTACGTTTGGTGGTGGTCTCTTAACTGGACTCTCTTATGAGGTAGTCGCTGTAAACCCAATTGGAACAGGACAAAACACATACAGATTGTATGCCGACTTCTCTTCTCCGAATATAGAAGTCACTGCTATTTATGGAACAGATTCAACGCCATGGCAAATGGTGAGTGATGCAACAGACGGCTTTTATAACGAGGCTGTCGGATCTGATTTCGGTGGAGAAATAAACCCGATATTTTTTGGAATATTGCCTGGTCTTGAATTCGACAGTTGGTTTACGATTGGCGCACAACCTGGAGATGCGAATGGACTGAACAGCGCATTTGATGCTGCCCTTAATTCATTAGCAAACTTCAACAATGGTGGAGCGTTTGTTGTCAACACATTTATCGGCGGTTCAATATTTATTATTCCAGGAGTTACTGATCAAGGAGTTCCTGTTGCAGGTAAAGTATTGCTAGGTCAATTTACAACTTCAGGTGCTGTAGATGCCCTTGTGAATATTCAATTTCGTAACCTAGCTAACCCAGCGCAAGAAAGTATTTACGCAGAAGGTCTTACTTTATCAATCCCACAATCTGGTGTTGGATGTATGGAGCCTACTGCTTGTAACTATGATCCATCAGCTGAATTAGATGACGGATCTTGTGCTGTCAATGACGAGTGTGGAACTTGTGGCGGAACAGGGATCCCATCAGGAGATTGTGACTGTAACGGCAACGTTCTAGATGAGTGTGGTGTTTGTGGAGGCACAGGTATCCCAGAAGGAGAATGTGACTGCAACGGAAATGTGCTCGATGAGTGTGGGTCCTGTGGCGGAGGCGGAATCGCGGATGGTGATTGTGACTGCGCCGGAAACGTGCTCGATGAGTGTGGCACATGTGGCGGAACAGGCATCCCAGATGGATACTGTGACTGCAACGGAAACGTGCTCGATGAATGTGGCACATGTGGCGGCGCAGGTATCCCAGAGGGAGACTGTGACTGCGACGGTAACGAACTCGATGAGTGTGGCACATGTGGCGGATCAGGTATCCCAGAGGGCGATTGTGACTGCGACGGAAATGTGCTCGATGAGT
>CAWVRV010000045.1:0-17454 GCA_963932755.1 uncultured Flavobacteriales bacterium
TTAAGGAAATGCGCTTAGACTCGAACGAGTTTAAGCATATTCGTCATCCCTGTATCCGCAATAGGCATAGAGGCCAGATGTATCACAAAATCACCCTCTTTCACATTGCCATCTTTAAATAACAAATACTTGATGTCCGCAATCGTGTGATCTGTGCTTACCATCTTCTCGTAAAACACTGTTTTTACACCCCAAACCAAATTCATTTGATTCAATACTTCTCTGTTGGAAGTAAACATGAAGATGGTGGCTTTGGGTCTTTGGCTACTTACTTTTTGAGCTGTATAGCCCGAATAAGTCATCGTGACGATTGCGCTGGCCTTCGTCCTTCTGGCAAGGCGACAAGCGTTGTAACAAATTGAATCAGATATAAAACGCTCATCGTCAGGGTTATACGGAGGTCGTTCGTTAAAAGGTTTTTGATTGTCCGCCTCCATAGAGTGAATGATTTGAGTCATTGCCCTTACTGCATGTATTGGATATTTCCCGACACTCGTTTCGGCAGAAAGCATCACGGCATCAGCGCCGTCAAGAACAGCATTTGCGACATCATTTACTTCAGCTCTTGTCGGAGTGGCACTTTCAATCATGCTCTCCATCATTTGGGTTGCCACAATGACCGGCCTGCCTAATGTCAAACATTTAGAAATGATGTCTTTCTGAATAAGCGGAACATCTTGCATGGGAACTTCTACTCCGAGGTCACCTCTGGCAATCATCACAGCATCTGAAGCATCTAAAATTGCATCTAAATCAACAATGGCTTCTGGCTTTTCTATTTTTGCCACGACCCGCGCATGCTTTTTGTTCTTTTTGATAATGCTTTTGAGCTCCTCGATGTCACTTGAACTCCGAACAAACGACAACCCAATCCAATCGACGTTTTCTTCAAGTGCAAAAGCGAGATCTTTTTCGTCCTTCTTTGTGATGCAGGGAAGAGAGATCTTTGTCTGAGGGAGATTTAATCCTTTTCGTGAACTTAGATTTCCTCCGTGAATAACTTTACAAATAACTTCTGATTTTCCGTCAGAAGAAATGACTTCAAGGCGAAGTTTACCGTCGTCAAGTAAGATCGGCTCACCCGCTTTTACATCTACTGCAAATTGATCATAGTCAGTATAAAGAACTCCGTCAGAACCTTCACCACTTCCTACTTTTATAACAACCTGCTCGTTTTCAATGAGCTTTGTTTGGCCACCAGCGATTTCACCCACCCTGAGTTTGGGGCCTTGAAGATCAATTAAAATAGCCGTGCTTGTGTTCAGGTCTGTATCCAGTTTACGGATATTCGTAATGACTTCTTTGTGAGCCTCATGATCTCCATGAGATGAGTTTATTCTCACAACATTCATCCCCGCCAGCAACAGTTGCTCCAGCATCTCTGGAGAAGATGTAGCGGGACCGATTGTCGCTATGATTTTTGTTTGTTTATTTGGAAATAATGATTGCTTATTCATTCTTTATATATATCTAGTTCAAACATCGCCTCTAAAGCACCCGAGTTCTCAGGATTCAAGAAAGTTACCAAAGTAACAAGGTTGGAGTTTCTAATTCTGTTAATTACATCTTCCGATTTCAAAACACCATGGCCTAATCTAAGTAAATAGTCCAATGAAGAAGCACCAGATGCTAACACCCCCTCAGGAACACGATTCAGGATTAACGCAATGTCCAATCCTTCTTCTTCATTACAATATCGCAAAACGATGTGACTTGTTTCAATATTCTTGGTTTTTGAATCAATTTCTCTATCGAATGCTAATTTCCATCCAAAGATTCTATTTAATTCCCATGCCATTCGATGACTTCCCACATGTGACCCCATCCCTAAAAGATCGAAATCACACTCAATTTCCATATCGAGATGAAGCTTTGCCATTGGCACGAAGGTAGTCGCTCGCTATGAATTATCACCTAGAATTTTTGATTCTTCTTCCTCAAAAACGTGCTTCCATCCCATTCTAGATGCTTCTCGCTCCGCAATTTTCTTAGACCGGCCTGTCCCAGACCCAATACAAGAATCATCCGCAAAAACCTCCACTTCATACCCGTTTTCACCATCCACAATAAACTCTTTTACAACATTGTATGTGAGCGTGACTCTTTGTTTTTGAGCCCAATGATGAAGTTGACTTTTAAAATCGGTCGTTTCATGGATTTTTTCATCCAAACCAAACCTTTTTAAGAGGTTGATCAAGGCTCTATTTGTACGGACATAACCAAAGTCCAAATACAATGCTCCTATTAAAGATTCCATCGCGTTTCCGACCATTGTAGGCCTGATATCTTCACGTCTCATCTTCACTTCTAACAAGATTTCTAGGTCTATAAACTCACCCAATAAATTGAGATTCTTTCTGCTTACAATCTTCGATTTACGCTGGGTAAGAAGGCCCTCTTGAGCTTCGGGATCCATGCTATACAGATATGCTGCAACACTAAGATCAAGCACCGCATCGCCCAGAAATTCAAGACGTTCATTGCTCTTCACTCCCGAATAATCTCCATCTAAAATAGAGGAATGCCTGAAGGCTTCTTTGTAATAAGAGATGTTTTTGACTCGAAGCCCAAAATGATTCCGCACCAATTTTCTGATACGACCAGCCGATGTATCCTTTTCAAAAAATCGACGAATCAGTTGCATTAAGTCCTTGGGGTCTGGTTTCTTAGCTTGCGTATTTCTTAAACAATACGGAAGCATTGTGTCCTCCGAAACCGAAGGTGTTAGATAGCGCAGCACCTACAACACGATGTCGTGCCTTGTTAAACGTGAAATCAAGCTTCGGGTCTAAACCTTCGTCTTCATGTTCAAAATTAATTGTGGGAGGAATAATTCCATGCTCGATTGCCAGAATACAGGCCATAGCTTCTATCGCGCCTGCAGCACCTAACAGATGACCCGTCATCGACTTTGTTGACGAAATGCTAAGTTTATATGCTGCATCCCCAAACACCTTTTGAATGGCCTGGGTCTCAGCGATATCTCCCAATGGAGTAGAAGTTCCATGTACGTTCACATAATCTACCTCTTCTGGAGTCATTCCTGCATCTTCAAGAGTCGCACGCATCACGTTTGTGGCTCCAAGTCCCTCCGGATGAGGAGCCGTAATATGATGCGCATCTGCGCTCATCCCACCACCTACCATTTCGCAATAAATTTTTGCGCCGCGCGCTTGGGCATGCTCAAGGGATTCGAGAATGATTGCTCCAGCACCTTCACCTAGGACAAACCCATCACGTGTTTTGTCGAAAGGCCTTGAGGCACGCTTTGCATCATCATTTCTCGTAGACAACGCTTTAAGAGCGTTAAACCCACCTATTCCTCCTTCTGTGACAGCCGCTTCTGATCCTCCCGTCACCATGAGATCTGCTTTGCCTAATCGTATCAGGTTAAATGAATCTATTAAGGCGTGTGTAGAACTGGCGCACGCACTCACTGTTGCATAGTTTGGTCCACGGAATCCGTTTCTTATACTTATGTGTCCAGCTGCAATATCTGGAATCATCATTGGAATAAAGAAGGGCGAAAAACGAGGAGTTCCATCTCCTTGATAATAGTTTTTTGCCTCATCCATGAAGCTTTGAAAGCCTCCAACACCTGAGCCCCAGATTACTCCAGCTCTGTCAGGACTCATTTTAAACTTTCCGGCATTGTTTAATTCTTCATCAGAACCCGCTTCAAACTTGAGCTCTCCGCCAACAATACCTGCATCTTCCAGTGCCTGGTTCGAACTGACTACAGCATACTGACTGTAGAGGTCCATCCTTCTGGCTTCGCGGCGATGTATGTGATCAAGTGGGTCAAAACCTTTGACCTCACATGCGAATCTTGTTTTGAATTTTGAGGCATCAAAACGCGTAATTTCAGCGGCTCCGCTTACTCCATCAACTAAATTGTTCCAGAAAGATACGGGATCGTTCCCCAAGGGCGTTAGCGCCCCTAAACCTGTTACAACTACACGCTTAAGTTCCATATGACGAATGCCAAAGGCTTACTTAGTCGCTTTCTCGATGTGCTCTACCGCTTGCCCAACAGTACTGATATTCTCAGCTTGATCGTCTGGGATTGCGATGTTAAATTCTTTCTCAAACTCCATGATGAGTTCTACTGTGTCGAGAGAATCGGCACCTAAATCGTTTGTGAAGCTTGCCTCTAGCGTTACTTCTCCTGCTTCCAACCCTAGCTTATCAACAATGATAGCTGTTACTTTTTCACTGATTTCAGACATGATATTCTTGTTCAATTTGAGGCAAAATTAACCCAATAGTTCAACCTTAAGCAACAATAACAAGAAAAGTTTTAACCAACAAGATGATCATTCAAACGTCAAGCCCATACAAATCAAGACACAACACCATCAAAACATCCATTATTTATTGTCATATTCATGAATATTTAATCAAAATATCGGCGATGGGCTTCCGTTTTAAGTTTGGAACCTCACAATTCTCTGATGGAAAGCCAAAAGGTATATTTAAGTACGCTCTTTCATTCTCTGGCCTTTCTAATATTTCAGCAAGAAATTTCATGGGCGAGGGTGTATGAGTCAACGCAACGAGACCGATTTCATGAAGTGCCGTCAACAACATCCCCACAGCAATTCCCACACTCTCATTGACGTAGTAATTCTGTGTTTTGCCCGATTCATCAGTCCCGTATGAGTGCTTGAAAACAACAATCAATCCGGGCGCATTTTCAATAAATGGTTTGATTTCGTTCGTGCCGAAGGGCGCCAAATCCTTCATCCACTCCGGGCTCATCCTGCCATTGTAGTTTCTATATTCCTCCTCTTCAGCAGCAACTCTGATTCTCTTTCTAATCTCAGGATCTGTGACCAAACAAAATGTCCAAGGTTGTTTGTGCGCTCCCGAAGGAGCTGTTCCGGCAGCGGCTATGCAGTTGACAACAGCATCCATAGGGACTTCATCCGATGAGAAATGTCGAACGCTCCGGCGGGTTTCCATTTTCTCAAGGAAATCTTGGCTTCGCTCAAGCATCTCTTTTGGTGAGAACCTCTCCGGATGATACTTCATTCCTTTTTATAAGATGAGGTATCTCTCAGTTTTTGCATCAATTTAGATGCATAAATAAAATCGTTGAGGGTTGGAGAATCCGAGACCATCATTTCAGCATTGTTTCCTTTAAAAGCCACTTCTCCATTGTGGATAAAGTGTATCGTATCAGAAGCTTCGATGACGCTGTTCATGTCGTGGCTTACAACGACAGTCGTCATGCCGTATTCTTTTGTAATATCTACGATTAAGTTGTCAATCACAATCGCTGTTTGGGGGTCTAGACCGGAGTTGGGTTCATCACAAAACAGGTATTTCGGATTCATAGATATGGCGCGCGCTATCCCTACCCTCTTTTGCATTCCTCCACTTAGTTCTCCTGGGAATTTCTCTCCTTGGCCCTCTAGTTCTACCCTCGACAAACAATCTTGGACTCTGGCTGACATGCTGTCCTCGTCCATGTCACTAAACATCTTTAGGGGGAATTTGATGTTTTCAGCAACTGTCATGGAGTCGAACAGTGCCCCGCCTTGGAACAACATTCCTATTTCCTTTCTAATCTCCTTTCGTTCCTTTCTATCCATTGTGGTGAAGTCACGTCCATCAAAAAATACATGACCCAAATCTGGCTCTAGCAATCCGACCGTACACTTGGTAAGGACACTTTTACCCGAGCCTGATCTTCCGATTATAAAGTTGACCTTGCCTTTTTCGAAAGTAGCGCTCACGTCATTTAAAACTTGAGTTAATCCAAACGATTTCGATATGTTTTTGACTTCAATCAATCTGAAAAATTATGTGAGGAGTAGCTTTGTGAGAACGAGATTTGTGAGCATAATGATCACTACGCTGTACACCACAGCCTTGGTACTCGATTTCGCGACTTCTATCGCACCGCCTGAGGTATAGTATCCGTGATACGCTGAGACAGACGTCATGATTAAGGCAAAAACTGTTGTCTTGATCAATGCGTAGACGACATCGTAGGAGACAAAGTCTACTTGTAGACCATACTCGAAATCCGCCATACTGCTCACCCCCGTGATAAGGGCGATGACAGCTCCAGAGGAAACGCCCAATGCCATGCTCATAATGACGAGAACTGGAATACAAATAAAACCTGCGACGATTTTAGGCAAAACAAGGAACCCAGCACTGTTCACTCCCATGATTTCGAGTGCATCAATCTGCTCTGTTACACGCATTGTACCGAGTTGTGATGCGATGTTTGAGCCTATCTTTCCTGCCAAAATAACAGGGATAAGTGTCGGAGAAAACTCTAAAATCATGGTTTGACGAACCGTAAAACCTATCGTGTAAATTGGAATCCAACCTCCTATCTGATGGGCCGTCTGCAGGCACATAACCGCACCCATGAAAACACTCAAAAGCGCCACAATCCCCACACTTTCTACTCCTATAATGGACATTTCTTTCACCAATTGCCGACGAAAAATCTTGCCTTTTTCAGGTTTATGCAATACTGTGGCCATAAACCGCGTATATCTTCCTATGTTAAAGATGATGCCCACAGCGCTAAGGTACACGTAACTATTGCTAACTTCACCCCATGAATAAACGACTTGTCAATCATATTTTGTTATGCACTTTTGTACTCGTTTCATCGCTCACATTGTTAAATGGGTGTACTTCGTCTAAAGGTTGCGGAACATGTGATGCTTATGGGTGTGTCGACATTGACAATCATGAATAAGCCCGAACACACATTTGCAGTCATCATGGCGGGAGGAATAGGAAGTAGGTTTTGGCCGATGTCTAGAAATTCTAAACCCAAACAGTTTCTTGACATTCTGGGAACGGGTCAATCGCTTCTCCAAATGACGTACACGAGGCTTTCTAAGGTTGTGCCTCCCTCGAACATTCTCGTCGTGACAAATGAGCTTTACCGCACGCTAGTAGAAAGTCATCTGCCTTTAATACCGACTTCAAACATTCTATGTGAGCCCCATATGCGTAATACCGCGCCGTGTATCGCATACGCAAATGCTGTGATTTCCGACCGGTTGCCGCCCGAAGCAGATCCCTCCGAGATCGGAATCATCGTCGCACCTTCAGACCACCTCATCTTAGATTCAACTGAATTTGAACGCATCCTTTCGATTGCCCTTACAAATGCATGTTCAACTTCATCCTTGACAACCCTTGGGATCAAGCCCACCCGACCCGATACCGGATACGGATATATTAAATTCTCTGGGAACAATGAAATCGCACAAGTAGAAAGATTTACTGAAAAACCCGATCTCGAAACTGCCAAAACCTTTCTAGCTCAGGGTGATTATTGTTGGAACAGTGGGATTTTTGTTTGGTCTTTAAAAAGCATCTCAGAATCCTTCTCAAAACACCTTGGCGCGTTGTCTGTCGCTTTTAATGGCGCGAAACTGTGTGGGGAACCCGGTGAGGTCGATGAGATTTACGACAACTGTGAATCAATATCTATCGACTACGGAATTCTCGAAAAATCATCCGAGGTTCACGTGATTTCTTGCGAATTTGGCTGGTCTGATCTAGGGACCTGGACGTCTCTTGCAAACAATTTAGGGGCCGATTCAAACGGAAACAGCTCCAGTGGAACGAATTTATTTTCATCTGAATCATCTGGAAACGTCGTGGTATCGGATAACAACAAACTGATCGCCATCCGAGGTCTTAAGGACTTCATCGTTGTCGATACGCCTGATGCTTTGCTGGTTTGTCCTAAATCTGACGAACAGTGGGTGAAAGACCTCGTGGGTGAATTGAAAAAGGAGAATAAATAATCCGACTCAATACATTACGTATTCCCGATCATGTTGCCTGGGACAACCCAAGCGTCATATTCTTCGCCCGTGAGATAGCCCAATGAAAGGGCTGCCTCACGTAGTGTGGTGCCTTCAGAATGTGCTTTGCCAGCGATTTCAGCCGATTTATAGTAGCCTATTTTTGTGTTTAGGGCAGTGACGAGCATCAGGCTATTGTCGACAAGGTCGGAGATGCGAGATTCGTTTGCCGTGATACCTTCAACACAGTTTTTTGCAAATGAAAGCGCACTGTCGCCAAGTAATCTCGCAGATTCAAGGATGTTGCGTGCCATCATAGGCTTGAAAACATTGAGTTCATAATGACCTTGGGTTCCGCCCACAACAATCGCCACATCGTTCCCCAGTACTTGGGCACAAACCATGGTGATCGCTTCGCATTGGGTTGGGTTTACTTTTCCAGGCATAATAGAAGACCCCGGCTCATTTGCTGGGAGCTGAAGTTCACCAATCGCTGAGCGAGGGCCAGAGCCCATCATTCTGATGTCATTCGCAATCTTATTCAGAGAGACCGCAAGCTGGCGGAGGGCTCCATGAGACTCAACCACCGCATCGTGTGCGGCAAGAGCTTCAAACTTGTTAGGTGCCGTCACAAAGGGGTGCTTCGTCGATGAAGCAATGTGAGCTGCAACGATTTCAGAATAGCCAGAAGGCGTATTGATCCCCGTTCCAACAGCTGTACCTCCCAAAGCGAGCTCGGAAAGGTGGGCCAGTGAGGAGCGCAGGGAGCGCATACCGTAGTCCAATTGGGCAACGTATCCTGAAAATTCCTGACCGAGCGTCAGAGGAGTCGCGTCCATCAGATGGGTGCGCCCGATTTTCACAATCGAATCGAATTCTTTGGACTTCGTTGCAAGCGCATCTCGAAGCGTTTGTATGCCTGGCAAGGTATTCTCTACGATCAGCGAATAAGCCGCGATATGCATCGCCGTCGGGAATGTGTCATTCGAAGATTGGCTCTTGTTTACATCGTCATTGGGATGAACTGGGCGCGTACCCGACCCAAGCGTACCGCCTGAAAGTTGATGGCATCTGTTGGCGACAACTTCATTCACATTCATATTTGACTGCGTACCGGAACCTGTTTGCCAAACAACAAGGGGGAACTGATTGTCGTGCTTCCCTTCAAGAATCTCAGCACACGCAGTAGAAATAAGGTCTCGGGTTTCTTCCGATAAAACGCCGCACTCGCAGTTTGTGATGGCGGCAGCACGTTTAAGATGGGCGAAAGCATACACGATCTCAAGCGGCATCGAAGAGGACGGGCCTATGCGGAAGTTGTTGCGTGAACGTTCTGTTTGTGCGCCCCAAAGCACATGAGAAGGTACTTTTACTTCTCCGAGAGTGTCTTTTTCAATGCGGAAATCTGACATGATGTTTGTGGTAGTGAAGTTTATTTAGTGGGAAATGCTGTTATACTTTATCGGTGTTTGATGCTGCGCCAGCCTCCATAAGGTAAGCCTTGAGGAATCCGTCAATTTCTCCATTCATCATGGCATCGACATTGGACGTTTCAAAGCCTGTGCGAACGTCTTTCACCATTTTATATGGCTGCATGACGTAAGAACGAATTTGTGAGCCCCACTCTATTTTCATTTTGCCCGCTTCAATTTCGTCGCGCGCTTCGTTGAGACGGGATCGTTCGAGTTCAAAGAGTTGAGATTTCAGAAGCTGCAACGCCTTCTCTCTGTTGCCAAGTTGAGATCTGGTTTCTGTGTTTTCTATAACGATTCCCGTAGGGGCGTGGCGAACTCTGACGCCTGTTTCGACCTTGTTTACGTTTTGGCCTCCAGCACCACCCGAGCGAAACGTATCCCACGTAATATCCGCAGGGTTAATCGTGATTTCTATAGAATCATCTACGAGAGGGTACACGTAAACTGAGGCAAAAGAAGTGTGGCGACGCGCTTGGGAATCGAAGGGTGAAATCCGTACGAGACGGTGAACCCCATTTTCTCCTTTAAGCATTCCATACGCGAACTCACCTTCAAATTCTAAGGTCACTTGCTTGATTCCAGCAGGGTCGCCTTCTTGTAGTTGAAGTTCACGGACCTTAAATCCTGCCTTGTCGCCGTACATCCTGTACATTCTCATCAGCATTGATGCCCAATCGCAAGATTCAGTTCCTCCAGCACCTGAAGTAATCTGCATCACGGCATTGAGTGAATCTTCTTCCGCCGAAAGCATGTTTTGAAACTCGAGATCCTCGATCAATGCCAAAGACGATTTATAAGCAGCGTCGACTTCTGCAGGATCTTCTTCACCTGCTTTCATGAACTCAAAAAGAACATACAAGTCCTCAACCTTTGAAGCACAATCGTCAAATTTGATGACCCAGGATTTCTTTGAACGGATCTGTTTCATCACCAGTTCAGCTGTCTTGGAATCATTCCAAAAGTCAGGATCTTGAGTTTGCTTCTCGTCATCCATAACTTCAATTCTCTTTTGTTCGATGTTTAAGTAACCCTTAAGGGCATCGACACGAGTAGAAAGTGCTTCGATAGAATCAATAGTAAGCATGTCACAAAAGTAGCTAACTTAAGATGAGGAGTCTAAGACCTCTATGATGAGTTCTAAAGGGAATCCTCTTGATTGTAGATATCTGATTAAACGAGGTTTATTCGTCTGAAGTTCGAAAGGCTCCGTTTTTTTACGAATTGAAATGACTTCAGCAAGCTTTTCTTTGATGATTTCAGGGGTAAATGAACTTAAAGTTGAAGAAATTTCTCCCGAAGAACACCCCTTTAAAAACAACCCATCTTTTATTTTTAATGGCCCCCAATTCTTAAGTACAAAATGATCGTGCGTGAAGGCACTCATAAAGCGAGTTTGGTTCACAAAGTCTGTAGACTCTAGCAAAGAGAGGTATTTTTCGGCTTCATATGAGGGGACATCAAGCTCTGACAAACGCTTCAATACCTCCCCTCGTGAACGTTCAGAACGGGCACACCAACGTCTTATTTTTTCCTTCCAATTCAATGCTAAAGTGTTTTATTCGACGATATAGAATGATTATTAAAGCGCAAGGTGGTTGAGATTTACGATATTTGCAAAACTAATAACACCCATTTTATATCCGTAATGCGGTCTGAACTTTTGCAACGTATCCAGGATTTACTCGGCAACGAGGATCTGGAAGCCATCCGAAAAGATGTGCGCAGTGCCATACAATCCTTCCATGCCCTCACTCAAGATGAGGTAAGGCGTCAACGTGATGCCTGGGAAAAAGAGGAGCACGAAATTGATGATTCATTCCTTTACAAGCCTTCTGAAGATGAAGCGTTGGTGGAGGAACTTTCAAAGAAGTATAAAGAGAGAGAGAAAGCTTGGAAGGCCCAAATAGGCGAAGAACAGAGAGCGAATTTTACCATCAAGGAAGGGCTACTGGCGGAACTTCGAAACATCATACAAGAGGAAGAGAATATTGGAAAAGCTTTCAGTTCTTTCAATGAAGTAAGAGAGAAGTGGGAAAAGATTGGGGATGTACCTGGTGACAAATACAAAGAAGTGCATGATGAATATCATCGCCTGAGGGATGAGTTTTTCTACAACATCAATATTTACAAGCAACTTCAAGACCACGATTTACAGATAAACAACAAGAAGAAGTTAGACCTTACAGAAAAAGCCAAAGAACTGGCGGCCATTGAAAATCTAAAAGAGAGAGAAAAAGCTGCACGTGATCTGCAAAAACAGTGGCTTGATGTAGGTCCTTCTCCGAGAGAAAGCTATCAAGAGATGGCGGATACGTTTTTCAGCATCACGCGACCCGTCTTTGATGAAGTGAAGGCACATTACGATAAAATTCGTGAAGGCTTTGTGGAACATAAGGTGGCCAAAGACGCTGTTATCGAAAATCTACGGAACTTACTCACTGAAGAGGTTGAAGGGAACTCTAAGGCTTGGCAAGTGATCACCAAACAGGTGATAGAAATGCAGAGTAAATGGAAAGAGATGGGGTTTGCTGGAAAAGAGCACAACGAATCTTTGTGGAAGCAATTCCGAGAACTTTCTGATGTCTTCTTCGAGAAAAGACAGGTCTTTTATGACAAGATGAAGGAGGAAGGGGCAGAGGTGAAAAAAGTAAAAATTGAACTTTGTGAAAAGGCTGAAGGTCTCAAAGAAAGTACGGATTGGAAGGACACCACTCTGACAATGTTACAACTTCAGAAGACTTGGAAAGAGTGCGGTTCATGCTCCCCTGGAGATGAACATCGACTGTGGCGCAGGTTTCATAAGGCTCAGGATGTTTTTTTTAAAGCAAAAAAAGAACAATTCGCTGAAAGGAATAAAGAGGAGAAAGCAAATTTAATCCTGAAAAACACCCTCTTAGAGAGCGTAGAAGGGTTTAAGGTGACAGAGAACCGATCTGAAGACTTAAATACATTAAAAGAGTTTTCTACAGAATGGAGAAAGGTCGGATTCGTTCCTCGCAAGGTCTTTGAACAGATTTCTGATCGTTTTACAAAAGCGATGGACAAGCACTACGATGCGTTAAGTGCTCAAAAGTCTGAACGCTCAGTTGCCAGTTATCAAAACCATATTAATCGCCTCTCCAAAGGTGACAGTAGAGGTGGCGAAGGTGGTTTGCGTCGTGAACAATCTATTCTTCGTGAGAAGATCAGTCGTCTGAACACGAGAATCATCCAAACCGAAGAAAACATGGAGCGTTTCACGGGAAAGGGAGCGCAATCAATTCGGGATCAAGCAGAAAAGTCAATCAAAAGCTACAAGCGTGAAATTGATGAAATGAAGGCGAAGTTGAAGATGTTGCGTGAAGCGTCCGAAGACTGAAGAGACTGTTTTAGAGGCTGTCCGTGAGACCTACTTTCGCTTGAGAAGAATGCCCGCCACTCCATTTTGTTGACTGACTGATTTCTGTTTTTTCGGGAAGTGCCTGAACAGTATACCCCTCCTTTTTAAGCCATTTGAGATATTCAGGAAGTGCGTAAAGCAATCTGGGGGCCGCTTTTTCGCTGTCGTGAAAAACGACAATTGAACCAGGGCGAGTGAGTTTCTGTAACGATTTTAAACAATCTACCCCAGAACGAGATCTGTCGAAATCTCCAGAAAGAACATCCCACATGACAACTTGAGTCCTCGTCGAGAGTGCGCGAGCTTGATTTGGAGTAATGCGGCCATACGGAGGACGGAACCTGCTTGTGACACCTAACTCTTCTTCACATTCTAAATAGCTCCTTAAATACGATTTATTTGACGTTGACCAGCCACTCTCATGTCCTTGGCTGTGATTCGCCACTTCATGGCCAGCATTCCTTAAATTCTTAATGATCTCAGGGTGTTTTGCCGCTTGGTTTCCTACGCAGAAAAAAGTCGCCTTTAAATCGCCATGCTCCTTCAACTGTTCGATCACCCAAGGAGTAAGTTGGGGATGTGGCCCGTCGTCAAAAGTTAAGAAAACCTCTTTTTTAGTGCCGTTAGAAGGAACTCGCCAAAGAACAGACTTAACCATGCTGTGCACAGTTTGTGGTGTACGGGTCATATACATTCAATGATTTGACGTTTGATATAATGTGTGGTTGCCTCTTGATTGAAAATTGAGTGCGAAGGATTAACTTTGCGCCTCAATATGGAATACGATTTTCGCAGCATAGAAAAGCATTGGCAAGAAGTTTGGAATTCTAACAATTCCTACAAAGTAGATGAAACTCCTGGGAAGCCTAAGTTTTATGCTTTGGACATGTTCCCCTACCCTTCGGGTGCGGGACTGCATGTGGGACATCCGCTGGGATATATTGCCTCAGATATCATCGCACGGTACAAGCGTCATTGTGGATTCAATGTGCTTCATCCAATGGGGTTCGACAGCTTTGGATTGCCAGCCGAACAGTACGCAATTGCGACAGGTCAACATCCCTCGATTACCACAGAAACAAATATTAATCGCTACCGCGATCAAATGAAACAAATCGGTTTTTCATTTGACTGGAGTCGGGAGCTGAGAACATCAGACCCGTCTTATTACAGATGGACACAGTGGATTTTCGGGATGATCTTTGAAAGTTGGTACGACACTGAAAGTAACAAAGCGAGAAATATTTCCGAATTAAAGGAAGCGTTTTCAAAAAACGGCACATATTCAGTCACGCCAGCTTGTGATGATGAGTGGTGGAAGAATTTAGAGCGGAGCAGTTACCCACATTTTGGGGAACACTTTTCAGGGGACTTCACCTCTACAGATTGGAATTCAATGTCTGAGGAAGCTCAGGAGGGAATTCTAATGCATTTCCGTCTTGCCTATTTGGCTGATTCTGAAGTGAATTGGTGCCCCAAATTGGGGACTGTATTGGCAAACGACGAAGTCAAGGACGGCCTGTCAGAAAGAGGCGGACATCCTGTTGAGAGAAAGCGTATGCGACAGTGGATGATGCGCATTTCAGCCTATGCAGATCGTTTAATCTCCGCGCTGGACGATTTAAACTGGACGGACAGTATTAAAGAGGCCCAAAAAAATTGGGTCGGTCGGTCTGAAGGAGCGTCTTTAAGGTTTTCTGGTGCAGGCAAGGCGAGTCATGCTGTTGTAGAAGTCTTTACAACGCGCCCAGACACAATTTTTGGCGTTGGTTTTATGGTCCTCGCCCCAGAACATGAACTGGTGTCAGTGTTCACGTCAAATGAGCAAAAGACAGACGTCGAAGATTACATTGTTGCTGCTGCTCGTAAAAGTGAACGTGAGCGTCAGGGAGAAAAAGAAATTACCGGAATCGCACTTGGCGGATATGTGATACACCCGCTAACTGGACATGAGATCCCTGTTTATATCGCAGATTACGTGTTGGCAGGATATGGGACAGGAGCGATTATGGCTGTTCCAGCTGGAGATGAGCGAGATTGGAAGTTTGCACAACATTTCTCCATCGCAATTCCCTCTATTTTCGAAGGCTACGATACCGATCAAGAGGTTTGTGCTGATGAAAACGCAAAATTAAAGAATTCTGAAAACCTCAACGGGCTGGCAAAAAAAGCAGCGATCCCCTGCGCGATAGACATCCTTTTAGAAAAGGGGATTGGAGAGCGAAGAATAAACTACCGACTCAGGGATGCCGTTTTCTCAAGACAACGCTACTGGGGGGAGCCCTTCCCTATTTGTTACAAAGATGACATTCCAAGGCTGATCAAAGATGTTACAATTACACTTCCAAAAGTAGACGCCTACCTGCCTACTGAAGATGGTGAGCCACCATTGGCACGCGCAAAAAAAGAGGATTGGAAAGTCTTTGAAGGCGATCGAATGGAGACAAACACAATGCCAGGTTGGGCTGGATCATCTTGGTATTTCCTCAGGTATATGGATCCTCACAATGAAAAAGAGTTCTGCGCTCGGGATAAAATTGATTACTGGGGACAGGTAGATCTCTATGTGGGAGGTGCTGAACATACGACTGGGCATTTGTTGTACTCAAGGTTTTGGACCAAATTTTTATACGACATCGACCAAATACCATTCGATGAACCTTTCAAGACAATGGTCAACCAAGGAATGATTCTTGGGCGATCAAGTTTTGTATATCGCGTTCAAGGAACATCGAAATTTGTCACGTCCGAACAGAAAAAATCTCATAAAACTCAAAGATTACACGTAGATATCTCACTCGTGGAGAATGACAAATTAGATCTTGAAGGCTTTCGCGCCTGGAGACCTGAGTTCGCCAACGCCGAGTTTATTCTAACAGAAGAGGGGACCTACACATGTGGGCATGAAATTGAGAAGATGTCGAAATCTAAGTACAACGTACAAACGCCTGACGAGCTTGTCGAAAAGTACGGTGCAGACACACTCAGATGTTATGAGATGTTCTTGGGTCCACTTACTCAATCGAAACCCTGGGACACGAAAGGCATTTCAGGGGTCCACAATTTCCTACGTAAATTCACCAGGCTTGCAGGTGCGTCTGAAGATGTTCCACCTTCGAAAGCAGAACTACGCATCGTTCACCAAGCCATAGAGAAGGTGACTGCAGATCTTGAACGCTTCGCTTTTAACACTGTGGTCAGCGCATTAATGATTGCTGTGAACGAACTCAACGATCTCGACAACGCGTGCACATTTTCAGGTCTCCGACCACTTGTAACACTACTGAGCCCCTATGCGCCACATTTGGCTGAAGCATTGTGGACAGAAATCGGTGGTGTAGGATTTGTTATTAATGCTGCTTGGCCAAAAGCCAATCCTGAGTACATTATTTCTGACGAAGTAACTTACCCTATTTCCTTCAATGGAAAAATGAGATTCAAACTTACATTTCCATCATCCATTTCCGCTCAAGAAGTGGAGTCAAAAGTAAGGGCTGATAAACGCACAATTACACAGATGGAGGGTCGTGAAATTCGGAAAATAATCGTCGTTTTGGGGCGAATTGTGAATATTGTTGGATAATTCACCTATATAATTTTAATTTTTATTATATTATAATTTATAGCTGCTTATTGCTTATAATCAGCTGTTTACACGTTACATTTTACCTTATTTCTACTATATAAACTAATTATATTGTTAGATGAATAGCAATATTTCGTCGATGTAATTAATTATGTGTTATATTTGTGATCTGTTTCTTATCTGAAAACTCGAAGATTGCGACCTCATTCCCGCAAAATTTTGTCCTCGAATAACAGTGAGAAACTTAAAATCCTAAAGTCATGAAAAACGACATTCAATCAAACAATTGTACTATGCGTATATTAATTACATTTACTCTAGCACTTTTCTGCTTAACGAGCTCATTTGCTCAGCTTTCACCTTTAAGTTCGACTCAATTCATACCAGCACCTGATGGGTACTGGTTAGGCGCTGAAGAATATGCAACTCACACAGGTGGAGCTTTAGATGGCCAAACAACTTGGCGCATTTACATTCACTGTGTGAATGAATCAGACTACTTATCATCTGTATCTGGTGATGACAATCATGTTTTTGAACTGAATACGACGACATCTTGGCATCAAAATGCCGATGGCGTCACTTTCGGGTCAGAAGCAAACAATGCATTTTATGCCTTTATCCCTGACCTTGAGTATGACAGTTGGTTAACGATTGGTGCCGAGGACAGTAGCGGAGGAGTTTCCGTAAGTTCGATTATAGGTGACACTGATCCTTTTGCAGATTTCGAGGCTGGAAATAACATGATCATAAACGATGGTACAGGTTCTGCATGGTATTCACCATTTCCTGGGACAGGTGACCTTACGTTACCCTCATTCGCGGGTTCTGAACTGAAGATTTTAGTTGCTCAGGTAACTACTGATGGCACAGTTTCAGGCCAAATGCAGTTGCAGATATTTATGAACGCAGACCAAACCCAAGAGTGGAGAGATGTACTTCCTATTCTGTTCTCTAATCCATTAGGATGTACTGATGCTTCAGCATGTAACTTCGATTCAGAAGCGACAGTGGATGATGGATCTTGTGAAGGGATTGCGGACGGTGCTTGTAACTGTGACGGAGAAGTATTAGACGAGTGTGGCGTTTGTGGTGGAGCAGGTATTGCAGATGGCGCATGTAACTGTGACGGAGACGTATTAGATGAGTGTGGCGTTTGTGGTGGAGCTGGTATTGCGGATGGCGCATGTAACTGTGACGGAGACGTACTCGATGAGTGTG
>CAWVRV010000046.1:0-17299 GCA_963932755.1 uncultured Flavobacteriales bacterium
AACGTTGATTGCCAAACTTCAGGAATCATCAGGTTGGGGGTTTCATATCATCACAGATGGGTTTAACCCGATGTTGGATAAGCTACTGGGATTCTCATTCGCGATCAAGCCTGAAGAAGCTTGGTATGTTCCCCTTGGAGATGGAGCTTCATCGATCATTGAAGCGTTTAAACCACTCCTTGAGGACCAATCAAAAGAGATTACTGCTACGAACTATAAATTCAGCAGAAAAGTATTTGGACGGCTAGGGGTCAATCTCTCTAAAAATGTTTTTGATTGTATGATCGCGCACTACCTGCTTGATCCAGACCAAACTCACAAATTAGAAAACCTGGCTGAAATTTTCCTCGATTACAATGCAATGTCACTTGAGGCGCTTGTAGGTAAAGGTAAAAGCAGGAAATCTTTTGACGAAATAGACCATGAGGTGGTCAGTGTCTACGCGTGTGAATCTGCCGATTTGGTTCTTCGTTTGGCCAAAATATTTAAAGTAGAAATAGAGAACGCTGGCATGACCAGGCTTCTGAATGATGTGGAGTTACCGCTTATCTCAATCTTAGCGGATATGGAGCTTACAGGTGTTCGGATTGATGAGGTGATGCTGGGGAAATATAGCATCGATTTGGGATTACAGATTGATACCCTTCAAGTGCAAATATTAAAAGAAGCGGGTCTCGACTTTAACATCGATTCCCCAAAACAACTTGGAGAAATTCTCTTTGATACGTTGGCAATTACTGACAAGGCTAAGAAAACAAAGACCGGACAATACCAAACCGGAGAAGATGTCTTAAGCAAACTCGTAAATCTCCACCCAATCGTCCCACTCGTATTAGAATATCGAAAGCTCAAGAAGTTATTGAATACGTATGTTGACCCTCTTCCTAAGTTGGTTCACCCTACGACAGGCAGAATCCACACCTCGTACATGCAGACAGTTGCATCTACTGGAAGACTTAGTTCAAAAGATCCAAACCTTCAGAATATTCCGATTCGCACCGAAGCGGGAAGACAGATTAGGAAGGCATTTATCCCTACAGATGCAGACCATGTGTTACTCGGGGCAGATTACAGTCAAGTCGAATTAAGAGTCGCGGCTGCCATGAGTAAGGACCCTGGTCTATGTGATGCCTTTAAAGCCGGTCAAGATGTTCACGCCGCAACAGCTGCAAAGGTCTTCTCTGTTGATCTCAAAGAGGTGACTCGAGAACAAAGAACACAAGCGAAGGCCGTGAATTTCGGAATCCTTTATGGTCAAGGCGCGTTCGGTTTGGCCGAAGAGTTAGGAATAAAACGAGGTGAGGCGAAGGAAATCATCAATTCATACCACGTACAGTTTCCAACGTTGGAGAAATTTACCAAAGAGTGTGTTGAATTGGCACGCGACAAAGAATACGCTGAAACCATTTTTGGTCGCCGAAGGAAACTACCGGGAATAAATTCAAACAATGGAATGGTCAAGGCTTTTGCAGAACGCAATGCCGTGAACGCTCCTATTCAAGGATCTGCCGCAGACATTATAAAAGTTGCAATGGTGAAGCTCGCAATCGCATTAGAAGAAGGTGAGTGGAAATCGAAAATGATCATGCAGGTGCATGACGAACTGGTTCTCGACGTTCCCAAAGTAGAGCTAGAGGTGATTCGGGCTTTGGTAAAAAGATGTATGGAGGAGGCTGTAGAACTTAATGTTCCTTTAATCGTAGACATAAATTCGGGAAATGATTGGTTAGAAGCTCATTAGAGACTAAATACGCTATTTTTACGCTTAACACTTCAACGTGTAGAACTTTTAGTGATAGTTTGCGTATAAGTGGAAAGAATCACCAACTTCAGCATCTCAACTCAGAATATAAATAAATGAGCATTCAATCTTTATTCCGTAAAAGTCTCACGTTTACGATAGCTGTAGCAGCCTTGTCATGGGGGTGCGGCGATTCTAGCACTACAAATGGTGCAAGCGATAATGCTTCTTCAGCAACCGAAGGAGCAACTCTCGCACAACGTACAAAAACGCTTAAGAAAATATTTCGAGCGGCTCCATCTCCGATGGAGACTGCAAGGATCATTCAAAAGGAAGGTCTTCCTTTTAATGCCGATTACTTGTGCAACTTGTCTTTGGCTGACCAAGACGGCATGAGCACAGATCACGCAATACATCTTGGTCTATATGGCGCAGATGTTAGCTATGCTTCTATCTTCCAAAAGAACGCTGAAGCCCTCCAATATTTGGAAGCTGTGAAAACGTTAAGCAAGGAACTCGGTGTTGGTTCTATTCTCAGTGAAGATATTGTCTCTAGAGCTGAAAAGAATAGAGCAAACAGGGATACAATTGTAACAATTGTATCGAGAGCGTTCTTTGATTTAAACCAACAATTAAAATCAGCAGGTCACGAAGACCTATCTGGTTTGGTCGTTGCCGCAGGTTGGGTTGAGGGTCTCTATCTCGCCACAAGAGAATTAGATGGCGCCACAGATGGATTAAAACAGCGGATTGCAGAACAAAAACTTATCCTTGAGGACGTGTTAGATTTAATCGACAGCTACTCTGATTCTCCTGCAATTGAAAGCATGATATCACAACTTCAACCCGTACTTGTTGCCTTTGATGGTGTCGATTCTGGTGAAGAAGCAGCTCCTACAGTAGACAATCAAGAAGGTGTTATTGTGATCAGTGGCGGAAACGAACTTAAGGCTGATGATGAAACAATTTCAGCCATTTCAGAGGCAATAGCACTCGTACGTAACAATCTCGCGAAAGCGTCGTAAAATGAAAGCAGAGATGAAATACACAATCCTATTACTTGCGTCATTCGCATTTTTTGCAGCTGAAGCTTCAAGCCAATGCCGTGCATTTACAAAAAGAAATTGCCTTCCTATTTTGGAAGATTACACCCAAAACGACAATTACAACGCTGCCGTATTAATTCCTGGCGATGCTGCTGAATTAGATATGGCGTTCTACGGTGGAGTAAACTACAGAGTCGTGGTTTGTTCTCATCCTGTACTGGGTGCTGTTGAGTTTGGTCTATATGATTCCCAAGGGAATTCCATTTGGAAAAATACCGATGGATCAGACCATGTTGATCTAAGTATAGAGAACACACAACAATTGTCGATACGGATTTCCGTTCCACAGAGTGATGCCGCACTGATTCACGAAGGATGTGTGTCTATTATGCTTGGTTCGAAAGACTGAAACTTCTTAGAAATAAACAATTAAAAAGCCCGCATCATCGCGGGCTTTTTAATGGACTAGTATATTATCTAGAAGATGTACGCGATGATATACGCGACTATTTAATCATCCAGGTAAGAGATCGACGAACGCCCTCAGCCTCAACGACGATAAAGTAAGCACCTCGACTTAAGTTCATTGGAGATAAGGTGAAGTTGTGATTTCCCGCCGGGAGAGGACCTTCAAATACAGCGTCTACAATTCGGCCCATGGCATCGTAAATAACAATTCGGGTATCGTGATGGAACAATGTCTTACAGCTCAGTGTGGACTCTCCATCGGAAGGGTTCGGGAAAAGCTCCCACTCAGGGTCCATCGACCAATGCTCTACCGCGAGCATAGAAGAATCGTATGCCGTGATGTTAATGTCATCGAGAAAGATGTCATTTCCCAATCTACTTTCAAACTCAAACATGACCCTGAAGTTGGAGGTCAGGTATTGGGGTTGGTCTAAAATAAGAGTGAACTCATTCCACTCATCAGAACTATCCGGAACAAAAGGATAATAATGCGGGGGAGCTGAAGGAAGTGTGGTGAAGCCTCTGTGCATCTTTCGAAGATCCCAGTCATTGCCACAATCACCCGTGACACTAATCCTTAATCTATCGTCTGTGTCATCCTCTTCGCTGGTCCCTTTAAAGCAATATGCCCATTTGTATGCAATCCTAACCTCTGTCGCCCCAGTGAGATCAATCGTACTTGTCAATAAGAAGTCCTTATTGAACTCAATGTCATTCCCCCAATTTGCGAGATGAAGAGATCTTGAACCAAAAAATGAGGCATCTTCAGTCATTTCCCAGCCTCCGTCATTTAATTGATCGACGACAAACCAATCTTCTGAAGGAAATGTAGCAGCTTCAAATCCTTGCATTGCAGGAGCCTCCATCGAGCCTGAAGCAAGAACTGTGACGTTTGTAGGTACAGAGGCTAGAGATTCAAAACCATTGCTTGCCGTCAATACAACTTCATACGTGCCTGCAGCATTGAAAATGTGGTACAAATCGTTATGTATTCCTTCTTCTGATCCTGAGATGGTACTTCCATCAGCAAAGTCCCAAGACCAATTGTTCACATCATGAAAACTCTCGTCAATAAAATGAATACTGTCCCCAACACAAATCACATATTCATCGACTGAAAATGTTGCCTCACATAAGATCGGATCTCCCTCAAGACCTGTTGCGATCAGATTTGCTTGAGTCGATAGCTGATTTCGTTGGGCTACAGAGGATAAGGCCGCAGTTCGAAGTCGTGTTTTTTGGCCTTCAGTAAACATTCTGCCACAGTAAGCATACTCCATGTAATTCTGTACGTTGTCTAGAGAACCACATGAAATACCTTCTAAATTACAAACCGTCCAACCCTTGCTGTTGGGGGTGTCAGATACATTGTCATCATTGTCACAATTGTCTTCCTCGCCTGGTGAATTTGAATTGCCCCACAAATGACGGAGGTTTAACCAATGTCCAATTTCGTGAGTCAAGACTCTTGAACGGAAATTGTTACTCGTTCCGATCGAACCTGTATATGTCGCTTGTATGACAATACCGTCCATGGCTGAGTTGTCTGAACCATTGACAGAGCCTGGATATAAACTGTAACCTGCTGCACCGGATGCATCAGCGCATACCCAAACATTTAGGTACTTGTTCCTGGGCCATTGAATCAGCAGTTTCATATCCTCTTCTCCGACATACGTTTCACTGCTAACAATGCGATTGATGCCTGAGTGGCAAACCCCATTAGGGTCCTTACGCGCCAATTTAAATTGCATCTGAACATCTCCAATAATATTCTCAAACGCGGGCACAACTTGGTCAAGATCCTCGCTTAATGCATTAAAATCTCTGTTTACAACCTCTAGAGCATCATGAAGTTGAGCCGTCGAAATATTCTCAGGACCGTTGTTGTGAATCACGTGAAATACGACAGGGATTGTTATCACCTCAGCGCGAGCTCCAGCGTTTTGATAAAGTGCAGTTTCTCGTTCAAGTTGGGAGAATGCAAGAGATTGATTTTGGAGCCTTTCCGGAGTCATTCCGAATGTCCTCACTGTCGCTTCATGAATCCCACATTTCTTTACTTCTTGAGCAGAAGTCGAGAACATAATCATTGTCGCCAAAACAGTTGATAAGAGAAATCTTTTGTTATAATACATGTAGAACTATGTTGTTTTATTCTTGCGGACAACTAAGATACAACACTGACAACGATTGGAGTCATTGCGACATTTGACTTTTCTCTAGCCTAAACCCAATATCAGTGACACCGATCAGTGGATCTTGCCTCATCCCATGCGCTACTTTTAATCGATATTTTCCCTGTATCGGAAACTCAAAGTTTTCTTGAAAAGACACTTTGTGATCAATGATATCCCCCATGCCTGAACCATACCATCTTCCTCTTTCATCTGCAAGTTCACAAGCAAGGGTGTCCCGTCTTTGATTGCCATTGGGGAAGGTGAAGTCAAGAAACAAATAGAGATTGGAATATGGATAGTCGGAATTGTGGCGAATATCTATCAGCGCATCATATTTCAAATCAAGATCTACAATATCCCAATCAAATGAAGCGACATCAATCGCATACCAACCATCAGGTTCAATCTCAATAGAACTATTTGAAATGGGGAAATCTCCACAAGAATTCAAAAATACCAGACCAAGTGTGAGATAGAATATTGCTTTGGAGGGAGGCAACATCTTTACTTTGAAGATTTGGATTTAAGACTGCCTCTTCTAGGGTCCTTTCTTTTGTTCCGATTTCCGCCCATATTCTTGCCGCCAGATCTTGACTTCTTTCTTTTTGTATCGTCAAATCGAGTAAGGTCATCTTGACCGACAACATTGCTGTATGTCTTTGAAACTTCATCTGGCAATTCTTGAATGGCAAATTGCGAGAGTGAATCAATGTGTTCGCCCTTGTCTGATTTTGCAATGAGTTTTTTTGCCTCGTCTAACGGAACAGCAACAGGACCACCTCCTTTGTCTCCAAGCTCCAAAAAATAAACGACTCGTTTGAAGATGTCCATTTTAAAAATAACGGCTTTTCCTTTTGAGACTTGGATTTTTGTGTTGGGAGATGGGAAGTCATTCACCGCTTCAACGTATTGGTCCAATTCAAAGTTTAAGCAACACTTTAATTTGCCACATTGCCCCGCCAGTTTAACTGGGTTAAGGGCCATCTGTTGATATCTCGCTGAGCTGGTAGAGACCGACCTGAAATCAGTAAGCCAAGTTGAACAACAAAGTTCCCTTCCACAAGATCCGATGCCGCCCACTCTTGCCGCCTCCTGACGGGCACCTATTTGGCGCATATCAACCCTTATATTAAACGTAGCGGCGAGCTCTCGCACAAGCTCACGAAAATCAACGCGTTCTTCAGCGATGTAATAAAACGTTGCCTTTTTTTCATCCCCTTGAAACTCGACATCGGTCAGTTTCATAGGAATTTTGAGGCGTTTTATAATCTCTCTTGACTTAAGCCTGGTTTCATCTTCTCTCTGCCTCGCACTTTGCCAAATCTCTATCTCTTCTTTCGTGGACTTCTGAAGGATTTTCTTGACTTCGTGATCGTCTCTCACTTTTTTAATCGACATCTGGGTCCGAACCAATTCTCCCGTGAGAGAAACGACCCCAACGTCAATGCCCGGATTTAAGTCAAGGGAAACAACATCTCCTACGTAATATGTGTCTTTCGATTTGCGGCGAAAAAAACCTTTTCGGTTGTTTTTAAATCGAACTTCAACGATGTCAAATATTGAAGTTCCAGCAGGGAGCGCAATGCCCTCAAGCCAATCAAATGTAGTTTTTCCACCCGTACCACACGTTCCACAACTTCCGTTGTTTTTACAACCTTTCGGCAGACCATCGGCCCCTGAACTACAACTACTACATCCCATCGTTCGACGAAGATACGTTTTTCATGTCCAGCATTTTGTCTTTGCTTTATCTTTATTAGATCTCTGTACGTAATCGTATATGAACCTGTATACTCAGATCAAAAAAAACAACTTTGGCATTGACATTTCCGGAAATATCCTTGTGCGCATCCTCTATTAAAGCACGCAATGAAACGACATTCTTTTCATGAATAAATCTCTGAAATTTCGATATAAATACTTTTTCTCCTTCTGTTAATCGAACCAAAGAATCTGCTCCGTAGTTGCCTAAAATACATTGACGCACCATATGTAAAGCATAGGTTAAAAACCTCTTTTGTGATTCCCGACCAGGAGAAGCAAAATCGTTTGCCGCTTTCAGTAGCGCCACTCCATCTCGGGCCCAACAGGCTCGCATCCAGGCAGAGAACAATTCCAAATCAGGCGTTTCGTCTCCAGATTTAGAGAGCCGAACAGCTGCAGAAATATTCCCCTCTGTGACATGGGCCCACCCCAGTGCACTGTCGGGCGAAATACCCGCAATCTTCGCAATACCTTCCGCAGCTTCAGAGTCTGTAAGTCTTGGAATATGAATGCGTTGAAGCCTTGATAAAATTGTGGGAAGCAGTCTGTCAGAATTCTGAGAAACAAATATAATCACCGTTTTATCAGTGGGCTCTTCGATCAGTTTAAGCAATTTATTTGCGGTGTCAACGCGCATCGTTTCTGGCAACCAGAAAATCAGAATTTTAAATCCCCCATAAAATGACTTAAGACCTAATTTTCGATTAATCTCTAGAGCTTCATCGACAGAAATAAACAACTGTTTTTTATCTGCTCCGATTTTTGAAAGCCAATCCTCTAATCCGATATAGCCCGACTCAAGCATGCACTCCCTCCAAAGTATTTGAAATGGGTCCGAGGTTGAGCGTCCACTTCCGTCTTTTTTGAAAAACGGGAAGGTCCAATGTAGGTCAGGGTGTTGAAGTTTACGATGTGCGTTACAGGAATCACATATTCCACAAGAGTCACTTTCTGATGGATTTGCGCAGTGTAAATATTGCGCATATGCTCTTGCCAGAGCGAGCGATCCTGAGCCCTCATTCCCATCAAAGAGTTGGGCATGAGCGATTCTTTTTGACCTCGCGCCTTCGCGTAGCAAAGAAGATATTTGGGTTTGGCCTAAAACCTCAGAAAACTGCATGGCGGCAAGGTAAGTCGTGGCAGACGATTAGAAGATGGCATGAAGCGTGATATATGCACCACGTCCAGGCGCAGAAATGCCCGAAGCAAAAGATTTGTAGTGCAGATCGAAAATATTTGACACACCCAACTGGGCATGTAGATGCTCATTAATTAAGATATGCGACTCCAGATTAAGCGTCCACCAAGATGGTGTGCCATTGTCTAACGCCTCTTGAATGTTGTCTGTACTACCAGGACCGTAATCATCGATGTTTTTTGCACCACAGTATAAAGCGTAAGCTTCTAAGGACCATTTCTTGTTTGAATACTCCAGCGATGTTTTGCCAAAAGTTGGGGGGATGTGCGCAAGAGGTGGGTTGTTCGAATCCAAAAGATATCCCTTTGTAAAATTCAGCGAACTTTTAAAATTCATATTCTCTAGAATGGGATAGTTCACTTCAAAAGTTGACCCTCTGATGATTGCATTTCCAGAATTTTCGTTGCGCTGAATTCTAGAAAATTCTCCATCTATTTCTAGTGAATCTAGTCCATAGAGTGTCGAATGAACGGGGGTAATAATGTCAGTCCACAGGCTCACAAACCCCGCGATAGAAACAGATAGACCGGAAGAGGGGTGTCTCCAAGTGATGCTTTCATCTAGGCTGTATAAATACTCTGCATTGAGCGAATCATTTGGCACAAGCACATACCCTCCTTTCTCTCTAACCTTTGCTGCATCATCAATGTTTGGATGTCTAAATCCTGATGAAAGCGATGAAATAGACGAAACATTTGCCCCCAGAGGTATGTCGGCGGCGATGCTCCCCGTTAAAGCGCCATTTTCTGATTGTAATTCTGAAAAAGGCAGCTGGAAAGCCTCTGTGGAGTCAAATGTAGCGTCAAACGATGTGGAGCTATATCTCAACCCGAAGTGAAACTCTTTCTCCCCCAACGATCTCTTTGCAGAAGTAAATGCACCGAAAGTGCGCATGTTACTGCCTCCATTCGGATATCTTGTCACAAGCCCATCTTCGAAGCCTGAGCCAACCAAATCCTGCCCATCGATGCCTTGGGCTTCGACTGTGGATTCAACCTCGTTTAATTGTCCATCAAATCCCGCTTCAAACTTCCATCCGTCACCCCTGAAAGGAGATGATTTCCAGATAGAAGACATGGACAGCACCTCAACTTGCTCTTCTTGTATGGTTCTAAAAGCAGAATCAAACAATCGTTTTATACGAGACTCCGAAATCCGCTGAAAAGCAAAAGTGGTGTGGAGAGACCCTGGAAGTCCCAAATACTGCTCCCAAGTGACAGCAGTCATCAGTCTTTCTTGAGGTCCATAATTCCATTCTGCCCATCTTAAACCCTCGCCTGAGAGGTCATTAATCTTATCAAACCTGGGGATGTTTGAACTCTTGCTGTATTGAATGTTGGTTTCTATCGCACCTCCCGGTATGCCCAATCTTAATTTATGCAAGAAATCATTTTGAGCGTAACCTGTAGGACTTTGGTTTTCAGGGTCAGGGTTAGAAATCAGAGAATCTACACCATTGATTCTTGTCGCGATGAACGGCACCAACCCCCATGTACTGTCACCATGTGCACGCCATGAACCCATAGATAAATCCCCAAATTCAGATTTACTAAACGAGATGACTGTCCCCCATCTGGGCCCTCCTGCCTCTGCCTTCGCATTCAAATTAAAGGAGTTATTTACGGATTTATATTGTGTTGAAATCAGACCGGAATAACTTGGTTCAGATGGATTGCTTCTGAAGCGTGGTCGTCTTGTCTTAAAATGGATGACTCCACCCAATGCATCACTGCCAAACCGCACACTGTTTGGTCCCATAATGACTTGAATTTGCTCAAGCGTATTGGGATCTATGGTAACAATGTTCTGAAGGTGTCCCGACCTGTAAATTGCATTGTTCATTCGCACACCGTCCACCACCAAGAGCACTCTGTTTGCCTCAAATCCTCTCAAAACAGGAGACCCACCCCCTTGTTGACTTTGTTGCACGTGAATTTGACCTGAACTCTGTAACAACTCAGCGGTATTGCCTGGTGGAACTCCATTTTCTATGGCCGAGGCACCTATTGAAGTGACCCTGTTTAATCCCAAATCATCGGCTACATCCGGGACTATATTTGACAAGATCTGAACCTCTTCTAAACTGACTGGGCTCTCATCCATACGCAAGAGTTTCCCGATAATTTCTCCTGGCAAGATCATTCTTATTTCATATCCCATACTCCTAAATACCAACGTGTCCGATGGGTTTCTTGTAGGAAGGAAAACAAGACCATCGGCATCAGAAATCGCCTGCTCAGAAGTTGAAATGTTGACAACCGCTACAAAAGGAATGGGTATAGAGCCATTTACAACGCGAACCTTTTGAGAATACACAGATCTAGACATACAAATAGACAGAACCACAAAACAAAAGAGTAATCTTAAGTTTGACATCAGCCTAGTTTGAAAATATCGTCTCAAGTACATCGTAACATTTTATTTTTCTAAGTCCTGCATGGTGCAATTGGATAAACATCACCATCCCTAACAAAAGTTCTTTTCTGTCAGATTTTTCTAGTCTTAACTCCCGCATCACATCAAACTTCATGCCCGGAATACCCATCATTGTTTTCACAAGATTGAATTTTAAATAATGGGATTCTTTCGAGAGGCTCATCTCGACATCTGACCATTCGCCCGTATCTAGATTCAAACTCCCTGATTTTTTCGTTGCGCCATCCTCAAATTCTTCTGGCATCAGTCCCAAAATTTGTACCAAATGCGCCAAAAAATAGATGTGAAGGTGTGCCACAGAATCTTCTGTTTCTAACAATTCAACAGTTTTCCAAACCAGTTTAAATACCTCTGGCATAGGTGCGCCCTCGGAAATTGATTTATCTAACACCTCCGCGATGAAAAATGCGACCGCTGACCTTCTTGCATCACTCAGGATATGAATGGCTGGCAATGCTCTTGATGCTTCGGTAAAAGTCCCCAAACCATCTTGCTTTTTCCTTCTAAAATTTGCAAGCTCCACAGCAGAGAGGGGGTGCCAAATCGCTTTTGGAGATTTCTTTCCCGTCCTGACCCACAAAGGAATCATCCCTTGATCTTCGGACAACACCCTTACCACCCTGCTCGTATCATTGTATGGAATGCTCCCAATCACGATCGCTTTGATGGTTGAAGAATCCAAGTTATTTAGAAATATCGGTCGGTTCTACCCAATCGCCCTCACTCTTGATTAGTTCAATTAATTCCTTCACGCCCTCCGCTTCAGATACATTCTTTTTTACAACGACTCTCTCTCTGTAGAGTGTGATTTTCCCTGGGCCTGTACCTACATAGCCATAATCTGCATCTGCCATCTCACCCGGGCCATTCACGATGCATCCCATAATTCCGATTTTAAGACCTTTAAGATGGGCCGTGGCATTTCGAATTTTGGCCGTGGTCTCTTCCAAATCAAACAGCGTTCTTCCGCAGCTCGGACAAGAGATGTACTCCGTTTTTGAAATTCTCGTTCTCGTGGCCTGCAAAATCCCAAATGCAAGGTTATTTCTATCTACCAAACTCACCCCTTCACCATCCACCCAGACGCCATCACCTAATCCATCAATCAACACCCCCCCCAAATCCGTCGACTGATATAACGTGAATTGTTCTTTATCTACCCCATCAATCTTTCTGCGAAGAATCACAGGGACTTTGCTTTCCAATTCATCGAGCTTCATGACAGAAGTTCTCAGATCAATCATGGCATTGATTTGACTCGTATCAAGAATCAGAACCACATCTATTTTCCTGAAACTGTCAATCAAATCCTTGGTCAAATCCTTTCTCTGGACGCGTATAAAATGAATGACACCCTTCTCCTGCAACAACCCGTCCCGCCATGCTCCTCCTTCATTCCACTGATCGATAGACCAAACCGGATAATGTCTTTCCACTCCATCTACTCCACGCGCCTTCTTTTCCCAATCCGCTCCATTCATTAAAACCACAAGCGTCCCCGGCAGCTTAAACTGGACAACTTGCGAGTCTGTAAATATGGCGTCACAGGCATTGTCCAAAATGTTCCACTTGTCGTCAACAACTGAATATCTATATCCCGCCCCCATCAGATTTATAGGAGAAAGCGCAGATTTGTTTGTCATGGTATGTACGACAATGGGAACACTTTTTCCGCCAATCGTCCCCAACCCGTTCGTTTCCCTTCGAGAGTAGTTAAACGGATCGATCGAAATCGCGACAGGTTCTATCTCGGGAATCTCTTCAGATGTCTGGCGACCTTTATATTTATCGACCAAAACGCGGGCAACGGGAAGCTCGTTCTCAGGTGCCTCTGTTAACGAAACTCGGATGGTATCCCCGATTCCATCTTCCAGCAACGCTCCGATTCCTACTGCGGATTTAATTCGACCATCCTCGCCATCTCCTGCCTCTGTAACGCCAAGGTGAAGCGGGTAATTCATTCCCTCCTCACCCATGCGCTTCACGAGAAGTCGATACGCCTGAACCATCACAATCGTATTCGAAGATTTCATTGAAATGACCATGTCATAGAATTCACATTCTTCTGCGATTCTTAAAAACTCAAGCGCACTCTCCACCATCCCTAAAGGTGTATCGCCATATCGGCTTGTAATCCTGTCAGAAAGTGATCCATGATTCGTCCCTATGCGAATCACTCGCTGCAGCTCCTTACACTTCAGAACAAGCGGCGTAAATTTTTCTTTGATCCTCTCCAGTTCCTGTGCATAAGATAGATCCGTGTATTCGTGGTGGTCAAACTTCTTTTTATCCGCATAATTCCCAGGATTAACCCTCACCTTTTCGACAAAATCTGCAGCACGTAATGCGGCGTTTGGGGTGAAGTGGATATCCGCAACAATGGGCGTATCATGCCCCTGCCTTCTCAAGTCCTCTGAAATTTGTTCCAAAGCATCTGCATCCTTGATGCTAGGCGCAGTCAACCGAACGAGTTCGCTCCCCGCAGCAATCATGCTAATACATTGCGCCACACTGCCTTTTACATCTAGTGTGTTTGTCGTGGTCATCGATTGAATCCGTATCGGCGCATCTCCACCTAAGGACAAATCACCCACGCGTACTTCTCTCGAACTTCTCCTCAGATAGGCAAATGGAGAGGGCGTATAACTAAACTCTGAGCTTGATTTAGGCATCTTCGCTTGATTGAGGGGAACTCCCGAAAAACTTCTTCTGATTCAAAATAATCCAAATTACAGCAATTGAAATTGACGCATCAGCCACGTTCCAAATGGGTGGGAAAACTTCTGCGCCTGCAATTATGCTCGGCATCCAAGATGGCCAGGTGACTGTAAAGTGGAACATATCTACAACGTTTGCCATAAGCCATGGTGCATATCCGTCTTCCAATCCGAAATGTGACACAGTACCCCATCCCGAATGAGAGAATAAGCGCCCATACACTGCACTGTCAATAATGTTTCCTATTGCGCCTGCCCAGATCATGGAGATACTGACCAAAAGACCCGTGTGTGATTTTCTTTCTATGAGTTTATATAGATAAACCCCGATCCCGACAGAAGCAATGAGACGAAAGATCGTTAAAAGGAGTTTCCCAGCAACTCCAGGAATTGCCCAACCAAAGGCCATCCCATCATTTTCAATAAATTGAAATTCAATAAAACCAGGAATAATATCGGCGCGTTCACCAATTGTGAAGTTGAGCTTGATATATATTTTCAGGAGTTGATCTATGATCAGTAGAGGCACTACGATCAGCAGAGGCAAGGCCCATCCGAAAATTTGTTTTCGCATCTCAGCGTAGAATATTTTCTGTTATTGTCTTTGCTTGGCTTCCATAGAAAGGGTCGCATGTGGCACCAGTCGAAGGCGTTCTTTCGGAATTAACTTTCCTGTAACGCGACAAATACCATACGTCTTATTCTTGATTCTAAGGAGCGCATTCTGGAGGTTTTGGATGAACTTTTCCTGTCTTGAGGCCAAAGCAGCAGTTTCCTCACGACTCATTGTTTCCGATCCGTCTTCCATCATTTTAAACGTCGGAGCAGTATCCTCTGTTGTGTTGTCGTCTTTGTGCGACATCGAAGCACGTAATTGGTCCAAATCCTCTTGAGCAAGTTCCAATTTATTGATGATTAACTCATTGAATTCCTTAAGATCTGATTCCGAGTATTTCGTTTCTGCCATAATACCAGCTTTTAATTTTTAACAACGTGAACTCTAACGCTAACGCCCTCATCAAGTTCAATTTCCACAGCCTCAGCATCGTCTTGCCAATCGACATTTTCCGCCAAAGTTTGAGTTCGAATATACTCCAAATTCTCTTGTAACTGAACGCTTATATTTTCCACTGCACTTATGGACAAGTTTATCCTGTCCGTCACCTCTAACCCTATGTCTTTTCTAACGTTTTGGACTCTATTCACCAATTCTCTAGAAAGACCTTCAGCTCTAAGTTTATCGTCTATTGTAATGTCTAACGCAACAGTCAATCCTCCTTCGCTAGACACGAGCCATCCGGGGATGTCCTCCGTCGAAATTTGAACATCGCCCAACATGATCTCTACATCGCCCTGTAAATCTGATGGTGTGATCGTGATTTGACCATCTTTCTCAAGTTGATCAACAGCCTCAATCGGCAATTCATTGACCGCCGCGGCAATCGCTTTCATGCGTTTTCCATGCTTGGGTCCCAAGGCCTTAAAATCAGGTTTCATGCTCTTGACAATGCCTCCTCCATCACGGATAACCTCAACCTCTTTTACATTGACCTCAGTCCTGATCAAATCTTCTATCGCTGCGATACGCGAAGCAGAAATCTCATCAAGAACAGGAACCATAATTCGCCTGAGGGGTTGTCTCACTCGAATACGTTCGCGTTTTCGCAAACTCAAAACCTGTGACGATAGTTTTCGTGCTAGTTCCATTCTTACTTCGAGCTCGCCATCAATGATTGCATCGTCTGAGAGTGGAAAGTCGGCCAAGTGAACCGAATTTTTTGCCCCCTCTTTCGCAGCGCCTAGTCCCTCATTCAAGTCGCGATACAGTCTGTCCATAAAGAATGGAGCGACTGGAGACCCCAATATAGAGGTGGTACGAAGACAGGCAACCAACGTTTGATATGCGCTCATCTTATCTTCGTTCATAGACCCCTTCCAGAATCGTTGACGATTGAGACGCACATACCAGTTGCTTAGGTCGTCTATGACAAAACTCTGAAGGATACGGGTCGCGCGAGTTGGCTCTAAATCTTGATAGGCCTGATCCACCAATTTTGAAACGGTATGCATCCTGGAAAGAATCCATCTGTCAATTTCAGGCTGATTGCTGAGAGGTATTTGTGGTTCTTGACCTGTAAGACCATCGATGTTCGCATACAGGGCAAAGAAATTAAATGTGTTGTGAAGCGTCCCGAAAAACTTCCTTGTCACCTCGCCTATGCCCTCAAGATCAAATTTCAGGTTGTCCCAAGGTTGGGCGTTGCTGATCATATACCAACGGGTAGCATCGGGGCCATACGTTTCCAATGTCGAGAACGGATCAACCGCATTGCCTAAGCGCTTCGACATTTTTATGCCATTCTTATCGAGCACAAGACCGTTTGAGATGACATTTTTATACGCTACTTTATCAAACACCATTGTAGAAATGGCATGTAGCGTGTAGAACCAGCCTCGGGTTTGGTCTACGCCTTCAGCAATAAAATCTGCTGGATACGCTCCCTCATGATCAACTTTATCCTTGTTTTCAAAAGGGTAATGCCACTGGGCATACGGCATTGATCCAGAATCAAACCAAACATCAATCAAATCTGCCTCACGCTTCATCGGAGACCCATCTGAAGCTTTTAAAACAATTTCATCCACGACATGCTTGTGCAAATCAAACAACTCGTAATTCTCCTTTGACATGTCACCCGCATTGAACTTGTCCAGGGGATTGGAAACCATAAGCCCCGCTTCCATTGCTTCCTCACACCTTATTGCCAACTCTTCCACTGACCCAATACACACTTCTTCCGAACCATCCTCTGTCCGCCAGATCGGAATAGGGATTCCCCAAAATCTAGAGCGACTTAAATTCCAATCGTTTAGATTTTCAAGCCACTTCCCAAATCTACCCGTTCCCGTACTCTCCGGCTTCCAATTGATCGTCTTATTCAACTCAGTCATCCGCTCTTTTGCATCCGTCGCTTTTACAAACCACGAATCAAGAGGGAAGTACAAAATAGGCTTATCCGTTCTCCAACAATGGGGATAACTGTGAGAATATTTCTCAACTTTAAATGCTTGTCCACTCGTTTTCAGATCAATCGCAATTTCTACATCGACAGATTTCTCTGGTGCCTCGCCCTCATTGTAATATTCGTTCTTTACAAATCTGCCTGAAAATGGACCATAACCTTCTCTCATGCGCCCTTGCATGTCAACCAGTGGAACTCCATGCCCTGTTCCATCATCGACAAGCATAGGTGGCACCCCAGCAGATTTGGCAACCATCGCATCGTCCGCTCCAAACGTCGGAGCGGTATGAACGATTCCTGTTCCATCCTCTGTCGTCACGAAATCTCCAGCAATTATTCGAAATGCTTCTTCAGGGCGTTCCATGGGTGTGGCCCAGTTGATGAGTTGAATATATCTCATCCCCACCAAATCAGACCCTTTACAACGTCCCACAACTTCGTGTTCAGGACCATTTGCAAATTGTTTCTCTAAAAGGTTTTCCGCAAGAATGACGAAGCCCTCAGAATCTGTATATCTGTTTTTCGTACGAACCACGACATAGTCAATCTTTGACCCCACTGTAAGTGCCGTATTCGATGGTAAAGTCCAGGGTGTTGTGGTCCAGGCCAAAAAATCCACCGGCAATTCGCCCAAGTCTGATAGCCCACAGAGATCTAACACCTTCGTCTTGCTATCCTCGTCTGCCCTAAACTGAGCAACGATGGTCGTATCCATCACATCGCGAT
>CAWVRV010000047.1:0-17032 GCA_963932755.1 uncultured Flavobacteriales bacterium
TTGTTTGTCAAAGAAATTAGAAACGAAATGACGGTCAAATGTGGTCAAAAGTGCACTGCCGTTCGTCGAATTATGGTGCCGGAACAACACATCGATGTGTTTCAGGAGCATTTAATCAGTCAGCTTTCGAAAGTTGTGATAGGAGACCCTTCAACAGAAGGTGTACGTATGGGATCACTCGTGGGTCAATCTCAGCGTGAGGAAGTTCGTGCTCAAATCTCCATTCTAAAAGAAGAATCTGAGGTTGTCTTCGGTTCGCCTGACGTTGTCGATGTTCGTGGAGCCGATTCTGAGAAGGGCGCATTTATGAGTCCAATATTAATGAGAGTCAAGAATGTGAACGACGCAGTAAAAGTTCACGAGGTTGAAGCTTTTGGGCCTGTGAGCACTGTCATGCCCTATTCGACTGTTTCAGAAGCTGTAGATCTGTCAAAGAAAGGACGCGGCTCGCTCTGCTGTAGCATTGCGACCCATGACCCTGAGGTCGCAAAAGAGTTCGTCAGGAATGCTGCCAGTATGCACGGCCGTATTTTAGTACTTGACCGCGAAAGCGCGAAAGAAAGCACGGGGCACGGTTCTCCGCTGCCACTTCTTGTTCATGGTGGTCCAGGTCGTGCAGGAGGCGGTGAGGAAATGGGAGGACTAAGAGGCATACGACATTATATGCAGCGAACAGCGATTCAAGGCCATCCTTCTATGCTTTCTGCAATCACAGAGCAATACCAACCTGGATCGGTTCAACCTGAGTCAGCCCCTCACGTATTTAGAAAGCATTTTGAAGAACTGAATGTCGGAGACACGGTCACGACAGCGAAACACACCGTTACTGAAGCAGACATTACAAATTTCGCAAATGTTTCTGGGGACAATTTCTACGCTCACGTCGATGAGACCAGTTTAGAAGGAACCATTTTTGAACAGCGAGTGGCTCACGGATACTTTATATTAAGTAAGGCCGCCGGTTTATTTGTGGAACCGAAAAAAGGCCCAGTGTTACTCAATTATGGCATCGAAGAATGTCGTTTCACAAAACCCGTTTATCCTGGAGCTACAATTGGCGTTCGTTTGACTGTGAAGGAGAAAATCTCTCAGGAACGTCGTGAACCAGAAGATGTCGCAAAAGGAATCGTGAAGTACTTGGTGGATGTGTATGACGAAACGGGTGAAACAGTAGCCATTGCCACGATCCTGACCATGGTTAAGCGGTTGGACCAAACTCCAGATTGAACCAAGACCACGATTTAGGTGTTACGCATCCTCACATTGACAACCCTATTAATAGGGATTGCTTCAACATGTTTCTCGTTTGAGAGCAGAGTTGACTCCTCCGCCTTTATAAGAGATTTAGACACGCTCAAGGTTTGGGTTGAAAAACATCACCCCCTCCCCTTTGCACGTTGCACTCAAGAAGACTGGACGCGTGCGCATGAAAATGCGAAAGTAAAAGTAAAAACAGAGGGAACAGAAAACGCATTTCTTGAAGCTGTGGGTGAATGGTTAAGTGTCTTGAAAGACAGCCACACATCTATTTCTTTAAATACCTGGAGAAAAGACATCTTACATGGATCTCGCTCAAATTCCTTGCAATTTACATCCATAGAAAATTTGGTCTATGTAAAAAGTGATGATTTGGGCCAAATAAAAAAAGGCACAATCGTCGAATCGATAAATGGCATATCGTCGGAAGATCTGATGTCAAAAGCATGGTTAATCGCGCCACAAGAGGGAAACAGCTGGACGGGCAAAACCCGTTTCGCCGAAGCTTTACTAATCCCAGTAGCTGTTTCGCTTCACGACAATCGCCTGGGGGACAATTTCCAGGGAAGGATTCAAGTGAATGGCGCGTTCTACGAATTGGGTTCAAAGAAAAATAAAGCAACATTTAAAAGCATTCTGGCACCTGAAAAACATCTCGAATGGAATGTTGGAGAAGATCACGTAACCTTGAAAATCAAGTCCTTTGGCAAAGGCAAGTCGAGGACGTATTTCAGAGTGTTAAGGCGAGGGTTTAGAAAACTAGAACGGAATTCAATCAAGTGGGAAACGAAGGCGCTGGTGATCGATTTACGAGGGAATACAGGAGGATATTCAGCCAGAATGAGCCAGGTACTTCAATACATCTGTGACCAAACAATCAAAGTGCCCGCTGTGTACATCAGGCCAAATGATTTGCGCGAGGGGCAGACTTTAGATACGGTCAGATACGACGCGCGAGAGATGGGTGAAAAACATCTCTGGAACGGCCCCACTTCCCTACTCATTGATGGATTTTCTGCTTCTGCATCCGTTTCATTTGCTGGGGTTTTTAGAAAAGAACAACTGGGGCCTGTATTTGGTGAGGCTTGTATGGGAGCACGTTCGGGCACGTTTTCAGATCCTGTGAACTACGAGTTGCACGAATCTGGGCTCAATGTTTCTATTTCTTCGGGGATCTTCTCGATGGATGACGAAATAAAAATGGGAATGAGACCTGTGGCTCCTACAAGATGGGTCCAGTGTAACGTCGAAGACTTGATTTCTGGCAACGACCCGATAGACGGCGCAATCAGTGATTGGATTTCAAATCCTGATGTGGGTGACGAATCACTCCTTATCGATCGAGAATCAAAAGTCATCTGGAAGGAATTGGAGACGGTGTATTCTAGGGCAAGAGATTGGGGAGGAAAGACACGAAAAGAAGTGTGGGCGATCTTGTTAGAAGGTGACCAGTGCATCTCTAAGTTAAAAAGACAGCGCAAAAATGCAACGCTTGAAGAACTTCAACGAATAACAAACGACATCAAGCAGTGTCTCACACGCCGCAACACATCTATTCAAATTGTTTTGCCTCTAAAAATGAGAACCGTCTTTCAGGAATTAACTTCACCAAATCGACCTGCAGTGTTACATTTCGGTTTACACAACCGAGCGGACTGCAACGTTTGTAAAACGCCCAATTCATCAAAATGAAGAATTTATTTGTTCCCTTTATTTGTACTGCCATTTTAGGAATTTGTTGCGTTCCTACGCAGATGTTTGCTCAAAATAAAACCTCAGGTTCTGAGTCTCTGCACCGCAAAGTTGACCCGATGATTGGGACAGGTGGGCATGGACATACATATCCTGGAGCGACGTCACCATTTGGCATGGTTCAATTGAGTCCTGACACAAGGTTAGATGGCTGGGATGGATGTGGGGGGTATCATTATTCTGATTCGGTTATTTACGGCTTCAGCCACACACACCTCCAGGGAACAGGTGTAAGTGATTACGGAGATATTCTTTTAATGCCCTGTACACAGTTCGCTTCTGGCACACAGACTTGGAGAGATCGATATAAAAGCGGGTTTGACAAAAGCACTGAATATGCCCATGCTGGATATTACACTGTAGGGCTTAAAGACCATGGCATAAAGGCTGAACTCACCACCACAGAAAGGGTGGGTATTCATAAATATTCATTAGAGAAGCCCGATACCGTAACGCTCATCATCGATTTGGAACATCGGGATGATTTAATAAACTACAGCATTTACCCGCTTGATGACAGTACAATTGTAGGTCACCGATTGTCAAAAAACTGGGCCGAAGAACAGCATGTCTATTTTGCAATTAGATTCAACAAGAGCTTCACTTGGAGCGACCAACTGTCTGAACTTAAAACAATTAGCAACGATGTTAATGGCGGTATGATTGAACAGACCATGGATTTTGTACCTGTATTCGCAGCTGATTTCGGTGTCATCGATGCGCTTACAGTCAGGGTAGGATTAAGCTTTTGCGATGTTGAGGGAGCTGTCGGAAATTTGAATGATGAAGCGCCACACAGCAACTTCTCAGAATATAGAACGGCAAATGAAAGACGTTGGGAGGATCAACTTGGACGCATCAAAGTAAGCGGAGCGACAAAGGATGAACAAACAAAATTCTATACAGCTCTTTACCATTCATGTACGGTTCCTAACGTTGCGTCAGATGTAGATGGAAGATACAGAGGGACAGATCTTCAAGTACACCAACTGAAGGAGGACGAGGGGTTGCATTATACTGTCTTCTCATTGTGGGACACCTTCAGGTCTTTGCATCCTTTGTTGTCATGGATAGAGCCTGGAAGAACACGTGATTTTATAAGAACGATGCTCAGAATGTATCAGGATGGAGGGCAACTGCCCGTGTGGGAATTGGCAGGCAATTATACGGGTTGCATGATCGGCTATCACAGCGTTCCAGTGATTGCAGATGCCAAAGCGTGGGGAATTACGGGGTGGGACGAAGAACGCGCACTCAAAGCGATGATTCAGGCCGCCGATTCAGCTCACCTAGGACTTCCGAGCTACAAACAATGGGGCTATATCCCTAGCGAGAGAGAGAGTGAAGGCACTTCAAAAACACTTGAGTACTGTTTTGACGACGCCTGTATTTCAGCATTTGCGGCTAGCTTAGGCAAGGATTCAATCTCTGAAATATTTAGAGAACGCTCGCTTTACTGGAGAAATATATTGAACCCTGAATCTCATTTCATTCAACCCAAAAGAGATGGCGCTTGGATCCCGCACTTCAATCCTACTGAAGTCAATTTTAATTATACCGAAGCGAACGGTTGGCAGTATACTTTCTTTGCCCCTCACGACATTTCAGGCCAAATCAGACTGGCCTCCTCCCCTGAAGCATTCTCTCTGCTCGTAGAAAATCAATTCTCGGCTTCTACAGAGACCTCAGGGAGGCACCAAGTTGACATTACTGGGCTTATCGGACAATACGCTCACGGAAATGAGCCGAGCCACCATGTCGCGTATCTCCAGTCTTTTGTTGGAAAACAATGGCGTACTTCTGAGATTGTAACTGAAATTCTCACGGATCTGTATTCTTCACAACCAGATGGTCTTTGTGGGAATGAAGACTGCGGACAGATGTCAGCGTGGTATGTTCTGTCATCCATCGGGCTTTATCCGGTTTCACCTGGATCTACAACGAACGCTTCAGAAGCACAACTCGCAATAGGTGCTCCACAGTTCGACAATGTGGTTGTAACACCTGCGAAAAGTACCGCACGTCCATGGAACAGACCTCTTTACATCTCTAAGGACAACATCGGGCCCTATGTCAGGTTGGCCAATGGAGCCACTCGGTCTTGGTTAAACTATGCTGAAATTTTAAATGGCGGCCCCCTCTTATTTGAAACCTCGGTTAAAGCAAATAACGGCTTCGGCGTGCATGAGTTGGATCGTCCGTCAACCGCTGTAAACGATACGAATTTCGTCCCTGTGCCCGCATTTGTTTCTTCGCGTTCATTTCAAGGGAAACAATCTGAAGTCATTTTACATCACCTCGATCAAAATGCAACCATTTACTATGCGCTCAATGGAAATACCTGGAGCGTCTACAAAAAGCCCATCACAATAAAATCAAATTCTGAATTCTTCGCTTACGCTGAAGTAAATGGGATTCGATCAAAAGAAGTACACCACACCATCGTTAAAATTGACAATGACTGGGATGTCAAACTTACCTACCCCTATTCGCCCCAATATGAAGCCTCAGGCGCAGCTACCCTTGTTGATGGTCTCAAAGGTGGAGACGAATATCGAACGGGTGACTGGCAAGGTTATTACGCAACCCCGTTTGAAGCTACGATAGATTTGGGGAAATCAAAAACCATTACGGGGATGAGCTTGGGGTGTATTCAGGATATAAGACCCTGGATTTGGTTGCCGGAAAATGTGGAATTCTACACCTCATCAGACGGGGTGGATTTTGAGCTGTCCGAAAGAGTTGCGCACGATGTGATGGAAGATGATTATGAAAAGCAAGTGTACCGATTCAAGACGGAATCCATGATTGAGAATGTTCGTTTTGTAAGAGTCAAAGCAAATCCCAGGGGACTGATCCCCGAATGGCATTTAGGTGCTGGGTTCGACCGGTGGACTTTTGTAGACGAATGGGAGATTACTTATAAATAACGTTAGACTTTATGCAACCTGAAAACAAGTTCGGATCTTTCTTAGATCATGGTTTGGCCGCAACGACCCCTTATCCCTTAAATGTCCACATCGAAAGTGCACAAGGGGTTTGGCTTAAACGTGAGGGAGGAAAGAAATTGTTCGATGCGATAAGTGGCGTCGGAGTGAGCAATTTCGGGCATGGACACCCTGACATAAGTGCCGCATTGCATCAACAAATTGACAGCAACCTCCACACAATGGTGTACGGAGAATTCCATCACAAATCTACTGTCAGCGCTGCTGAGCGTTTGACATCCATGCTGCCTAAGACGTTAAACGCCGTGTATTTTGTCAACTCTGGATCAGAGGCTGTGGAAGGTGCACTTAAGCTTGCCAAACGAATCACGGGAAGAAGTAAAATTCTCGCCTGCACGGGTGGATACCATGGAAATACAACTGGGGCTTTGTCGGTTTCCTCAAATACTGAACGCAAGGCACCCTTCCTGCCGCTTCTTCCTGAGGTTGCATTTATAAAATTCAATGACGTTTCTTCACTCCAAGAAATAGATTCTACTGTCGCATGCATGATCGTTGAGACCATACAAGGAGATGCGGGGGTGCAGATTCCTTCGCCTACATGGATGAAATTGTTAAGGGAAGCATGTACAAAATCTGGCACCATGCTGATATTGGACGAAATTCAATGTGGCATGGGGCGAACAGGAATGCCATTTGCATTTGAAGCATTCGACATCGAGCCAGATATACTTTGTCTTGGGAAGGCCTTAGGTGGCGGCATGCCCATCGGTGCTTTTGTTTCTTCTCGTGAGAACATGTCCAAACTTTCACACTCCCCTGTTCTGGGGCACATTACAACGTTTGGCGGACATCCAGTGGCCTGTGCAGGAGCTTCAGCAGCACTCGGATTGCTTCAGAAAATGAACTGGACAGAGGTCGAACGAAAGGGTGAGCTCTGGGAAAAACGACTTAAATCTCACCCCGAAGTAAAAGAAGTGCGCAGGATAGGCCTTTTTATTGCCGTTGAAATGAAGGATGCCGAAGCAGTAAAAAAGACCATTTTAAAAGGACTGGATGTTGGGGTGCTTTTGTTTTGGTTCTTAAGTGTACCGACTGCCTTTAGGATTGCACCACCAATCAATATGTCAGACGAAGAAGCCGAAGAAGGAATTCAGCTCATCTGTGAAGCCCTTAATTAAAGAAATCAGCGAGAATTTGCATGGACCTTTTCGCATCGGGAAGAATGTCCGGTACAAGATGCCAAGCATGCAATGATTTGGCTTCCAAATGGCTTGTGACATTCACCTTTGATTTTTTCAATCCCTCAATCGTTCTCAATGAATCTGAGTAAAAGAATTCAACCTCTGAAACCTGAACGTGGGTTTCTGGAAAACCATCAAAAGACCCAAAAATAGGGGATACTAGCGGATCGTTTTCTTTCATTTCGCCTATATATCCTCTGCTAAATGCCACTGTATCTAAATTGTCAAATGGACTGAATTCACTTTCATTTTGTGTGTTGCTTTTTGATCTTTTTGAAAGGTCCATCCAAGGTGACAAAAGGGCAAGTTTGGCAGGTAAAGGAGTGCCTTCTTTGATGCTCTTCATGACTGTACAAGCCGCCAAATTCCCACCTGCGGAGTCACCAATTAAATAGGTGTCACCCCTTCTCTTGACAACATCTAAAAACACAGAATAAACATCATCTACTTGTGCTGGGTAAGGGTGTTCAGGAGCGAGCCTATATTCCGGTAAAATGATTTCACATTTCAGCGCTTTGGCGAGAAAAATCGCTGTAGCCTTATACACACGCGCCGAACCGAAAGAAAAGCCTCCACCGTGAATCCAGACCACACGTTTGGTTTTATCTTCTATTCCTTGAAAGTTAACGATCCCACAATTCACTCCAGCTATTTCTTCAAAACGAAGACTCCCACCAAACCTTCCAGGATTCAGTCGAGAAATCCCTTCTAAACCCGTTCTGATTTGTTGAGGTGTTGCACCTACAATCTCGCGCCTGAGTCTGATCGCAACCGCGTGACCTGAGATTACCACATCATCAAAGCGACGCGCAATAAATTCTGAAATATTTAGGTAGGTATTGTTTTCCATTTAACTACAAATGACTGAACTTTACGACAATGATTCGATTTACTCCCACAGAAAAAGCTTCACCGAAAATTGGAGATGTACTCCTGAGCGAGCCCTTTCTAGACGATCCATATTTCGGGCGTAAAGCTGTTTTGTTGTGTGAAAACAACAAAGATGGAGCATTTGGACTTGTCTTGAACAATTTCGTGAACATTAAAATCGCGGATGTTTTGGAGGATTTAAACGATGTTTCTGCACGAATTAGTATCGGTGGCCCTGTGAACAGCGCCAATCTATATTACCTACACACAAATCCCGACATAGAAGGCGGACATGAAATCATTGACGGAGTCTATTTGGGAGGTGAATTTGAGTCTCTCAAAGACAAAATAAAAGCGGGCTTCACTTCTTTCCGATTCTTTATAGGCTATTCGGGATGGTCTGACACCCAACTGTCTGATGAAATACGAAGTCATTCTTGGTTTATCACGCGTGCCTCATCAAAAGAAATAATGTCTACAGAAGGTGAGAACGATGAATTCTGGAAACGTTTAATCAACGGCATGGGGCCAGGGTACTCTCATATTGCAGAGGCTCCGGCAGACCCTAATTTAAACTGAGCTTAATCTATTTCTAGCGTTACCCTTGCCCCTTCGTGAGCGCGTACATTGAAGACGCGACCATCTTCAAAGATCATGTACTGCCCCTTTATCCCCACCAAAACTCCTTCACCCTCAGGGGTTGTCGCAAGTTTGATCGATTTAATCTTTACAGGGTATTTTTCTACGGGATAGTGAATTGACGAAATGGTATCGTCATCCGAAAAAAACGGTTCATATTGTGAATGAGCTCCTCCGAGCAAGTCGAAGCAATGGTCTTTTAATTCGAGCAGTTCGTCAGGATACCGTTGGACATCTTTAAGCATTCCCAACCAATGGGTTTTGTCATTGAGGTGCGCTTTAAGTGCAACCTCAATTTCACCTGCGAGTTGTCTATATGGAGTCACGCAAAGTGTCATCGCTTCTACAGCACCTTGATCGTTCCATCTAAAATGTTCGCGCCCAAATCCAGTAACGCCCACTTTGAGCTTGTTTGTTCGGCTTAGATACACCACGTGGGGAACGTTGTGATAGCGTTCTTCGAATTCACGGTCACGAAGTGACACGCCTGTGTGAATGGTACTAAGTTCAGGGTTGATAATAGAAGGGCATGATATCGGCGATTCAAAAAAGGCCTTCTTACTCATGCCCATTCTGTATGCGATTTCCATCTCACATCCAGACACCACACAATGAACAACACCATGAAACTTCCATCTGATCCGCTGACCTACCCAACTGTTTATCTCAAAAGAAGGCTCTTTTTTAAGAATATCTGCATACTCCATGTGGTAAGAAATGGTTTGACCTAAGCTTGCAGCCGACACCGTTTTCATTTTCCTCAAATTTCCCGTCACAACCATTTTACTTTTAATTATTATCACAAATTCGACTCAAATTTATTAATTTGTGCCCTTAATTGACTATATTACTTTCAAAATCTATTCTATGAAACAATTTTTACTCCCTTGTGCTCTTTTAATGTTCGGCAGTGCTTTCGGCCAAGAACCTCTTCTAGAGGAAGACTTCGAATCATACCAAGTAGGTGACTACATCGGTGTTGCTAGTTCAGTTTGGACGACATGGACCGGAGCTACAGGAACCGACGAAGACGGTCAAGTCAGCGACGAGCAAGCAAACTCAGGAACACAGTCTTTAAAAGTATTCGGCACATTGGCTGGCGGACCTATGGACATCTACCTACCTATCGGACTTGAGAGTGCTTACGAAGTAAGCTACAACATCTACGTCCCTTCTGGATCATCCGCTTACATGAACGTTCAAGAAGAATTGACTGCTGGAGTTACATGGGCTTTTGACATGGTGTTTTCTGGAAACGGTTCTATCCAACTTAGCATAGACCAAGTCGATATTGCTTTCGGTTCATATACCCAAGATGAATGGACGTCTGTATCGCTCAGAATGGATCCCCTTAATGATCGAGCTGAAGTGTTCATTGGAGGTGAATACATTGCGAATTTTGCATTTGATGGAATCATTGGCGGCGTTAATTTCTTCGGCTTCGGAGATGGCAATTCTGCTGGACTTTACTACATCGATGATGTAGTCGTTGTTGAAACCGATGATGTTGTGAACGGAATCGCTGAGGTATCAAACCTCGATGTTGCATTCGGACCTAACCCTGCAAATGATTACATCAATATTTCTTGTAACGTAGTAAACGGCGTTGTTCGCATTATGGCATTAAATGGTCAAGTTGTAAAAGAAATTGCTTCTTCAAACCTCATCTCTGGTCAACGTATCGATCTAGATTTGGACAACGGAATCTACCTTGTAGAGGTCTCTTCAAATGGCAACCACACAATGCGCAAGCTTGTTGTAAGCCACTAATTGAATTGATGATCGAGGCGCCTGCTAAAGGTGACGTCGGAACTCAACACATCACGACATTGTACAAAAGGGCTACTTCTTCTGAAGTGGCCCTTTTTTATTCAATACGACATGTTATTTAGGAAAATCAAGATCTGATTCACAGCATCCAATGCGGGGGGTGGCAAGCTTTTGTCTTTCCAGGGGTGAGATGTGCCAAACGTGTGTCCTGTGTCAGGGATGGACGCGAATTGCCCTTGAGAGGCCCAGCTTGCCAACTCCTTGCCCTCATCATCACTTACTGCTTTGTCAGCATCCCCATGAACGACAAGTAACGGGACCTCAAGAGATCGAACAGCTCTTTCAATATTCAATGCTTCCGAATTCAAAGTGAAATCTTCGAAGAAGGAGAATGAATGGGATAGTATTTGGTGGGTGCGTCCATTTAAAACCTCCAAACGATCTGTATTGCGCCATTCTTCTAATTTGTCTCCACTCGGAAACCTTCGTGCAAAATCACTGACAGACGCAAGCAAAACGACACCGTCAACATGGCTATTTGCCGCAGCCAAAGAAGCCACTCCTCCCCCTCTGCTGTGACCGATCACAATGACTCTCTCGTTGGGTTTGCTGGATTTGGATACGTGCAATAAGATTGCCTCCAAATCTGATTTTTCTTTTGAATATGTGTTTTTACTCCAAGCCAACGCATCACTGCATTCATTCAAATCCGGAAGAACATGACCATTGTGGCTAAAATTAAATCTCACAAATTCCCACCCTTTTTCAGCAAAAATATCACCCATGACACCCCATGCTCCCCAGTCCTTAAATCCTTTGTATCCATGGGCAAAAACAATCTGTCCTCTTTTTAAAATTCCCTTTGGGACAGAATGAATATCCCCATTTAAAGGACCGTTTAAACCAAGATGTGTGAAACTGGTACGAATTATGCTCATGGGGAAAGTGTTGTTTGAAATGGTGCGTAGTAAATTGCGTTCACTTTGGACTTCTAAATTATATCTCAATCAATAAGAATGAATCTCAGAAGTAAGATACTATTTATGGCTTTGTCTTTTATAATGACAGGCACTGTTTTATGCCAAACACCATACAACGTAGATGTCACTGTCACTGGATTGTCCAATGATACTGTTTATTTGGCAAACTACTACGGATCAAAACTGTACTACAGTGACACAACCGTTACAGACGCTCAGGGCCATTTTTCATTTAAAGGCAAAGCGTATAATGAATGTGGGAAATATGCTGTCGTACTTCCTGGCCCCGTGTTTTTCGACATCATGCTTGTGAACGAGCCCATGGAATTCCGAACAACCAAATCAAACCCCCAAGGGGATATGGTTGTGATGAAAAGCGATGAAAACATCGTGTTTTATGACTATTTGAGTTACTTAAACACGAAGCGAGACGAACGAACCCCACATGATGCCGTTCTCAAGGATTCAACGTCTAGCCCCCTACAAGTTGAGATTGCAAAGAATGCGATGGTCTTAATGAATTCGGAAGTTGTCGAATATCAAGATGCACTTATTGACGCCCCCAAAGACTATCTTTTCGGGAAATACCTCGGGATGCTTAGGGACCCTAAAATCCCCAACGCACCCGACCACATTGACGACACACGACTTTGGAATTACTTGTGGTACCGCAGTCATTATTGGGACAGAGTAGACTTCTCTGATCCGCGTATGGTAAGAGATGGGAGTTTCCATCAAATGATAGAGAAGTGGTGGGGACAGGTGATTCCGCCAGATCCTGACACGTTGTTCTTTGAAGCAAAAAAACTCCTTTCCCAAGTGGAAGGAAATGACGATATGTTCAAGTATATATTACATCACATGACATTTGAAAGTGAATCCTCGAAAGTCATGTGTATGGACAAAGTGTTCGTCGAACTCGTCAATGAATACTATGTTCCAGGCCAAGTAAAATGGCTGGATGACGATCAACTGAAAAAGATCACGGACCGTGCAGAAGCTCTAAAGTATTCTATTTGCGGGAATGTCGCACATGACATCACACTGCCTGGGCTTGATGGCACTACATGGGAATCACTCCATGACATTGATGCGCGATACACTGTCATGGTGGTTTGGGAAAGCTCATGTGGCCACTGTAAAAAAGAAATGCCCATTTTACAAAGGATTTTTGAGGAGTGGCATGAAAAAGGACTTGAGATCTATGCCATTGGAAATGATTTCGAGCCTGAACCATGGATTGAGTATTTGGAGACCACAAATTACATGGACTGGACGCACGTCAGTGACAACCCTCTCATCAACGCTCAAGACAGTGCTGCCAAGCTTATAAATGCTGGAATTACGGACTTACAATCCCTCAACTTCCGAACGACATTCGACGTGTTTTCTACGCCGAAGCTGTTTCTGTTGGATGAAAACAAAGAAATTTTGGCAAAACAAATTGGCGCATTGCAATTGGCAGAAATGCTCTATCGATTGGATGGCATTGAGCCTCCTCATCCCGAGTTTTTTCTTAGTGAAGAAGCCATCGAGAAACTGCGTAAATTGGAACAACAAGAGGCGGCAACAAATAAACCGCAAGTAGGCCACAAATAGCGCGTGACATGAGCACATTTAGATTTCTAAAAATGTTTATTAGGCAACCTAAGGTCAATGCCTCAATAATACCTAGCTCTAAACGTGCAGCACAAGGAATGGTGAGTGGACTGGATTTAAATGCGATGAAATATGTCGTCGAATTGGGCCCAGGGACTGGAGTCATGACAGACATCCTTGCTGAACAACTTCCTCCTGACTGCAAAGTGTTGCTCATCGAACTTGAAGAGGAGTTTGTTGCGCCTCTGCAAAAAAAATATGACCATCGGTTTGAAGTCGTGAACTGCAGTGCATCTTGCTTAAAAGACTTACTTCAAGAACGCAACGTAAGCCAAGTAGACCTCGTGATCAGTGGACTTCCTTTCACATTGCCTGAAGAAGTTAAAGAACCACTCTATTCTACCTTGTATCAACTTACAGAGAGAGGCACGTGCATGAGGTGGTTTACATACTTCCCCTTTTTAATGAAAAGGCACTACAAACAATTCCCCTATAAAAAATCATCTTTTGTAGGCTGGAATTTCCCGCCAATGTGGATTTATACGGTGAATTAACCTGCCGTGAAGAACATTTATTTCGAATCTCTTCTAAAATATTCTTTACGGGGCGACTCGTTCACTATCTTTGCACCGCATTTTTAATTATTTTTCATTGTGAATATTTTTGTAGGAAACCTTGCTTGGGGCGTTGATGACGTGGCTTTGCAAGAAACATTTGAGGCTCACGGCACTGTTGATAGCGCTAGAGTAATACACGATCGCGAAACTGGACGCTCACGCGGGTTTGGCTTTGTTGAAATGCCTAACTCTGAGGAGGGGCAAGCTGCCATTGAGGCTCTTGAAGGCAAAGATGTAATGGGTCGCCCGATCCGTTGCAACGAAAGCGAGCAGCGCGAAAAGCGTCGTTCTTTCTAAAAAAAAAACTTAAAAAAAAGCCCCAACATTTGCTGTTGGGGCTTTTTTATGCGAAATATTTTCATTTGTAAAATCCTTAATTGCTATCGCTCATGCAATAATTACCGGATGTTGCTAAGATGTCCAGAACAGCATCGGGTATACTATTTCAGAAGGCAAGCCAACAATTCAACGCAGATTTAAATCATGTGGGAAAGAGGAGAAACTTTACAATGGCTCTTAAATTTGGGCGAATTCATGAGCAGATCAACCAAAGAAAACAAAAAGAAAGAAAGGGCTTTATTCTGAAAACTCAGCATGGTTAAAGTTGTTACAAGTCCTTTGTTGTGCATTCTACATCGCACTTATTTACCATAGAAATATTGTAAAACCATTGCTCAGTGTCAGTGTCAATAAATGACCCATATCCACCAATACAAATAATTCAATTGACGCTTCAGTTACAGATGGAGCCTATAATTGATAGGAATAGCAAAAGGTCACTGATTGAAAGATAACCATCATTGTCTAAATCTCCGGCACATTCAAAACTTGCGTATACACAAGAACCATCGTCTGTAGTGGCTGCAGGAAGGAAGTTACATGCGACAGGGTCAATACAGCCTGACATGTAACAAGATCCGTCGTCATAGGTCGCTGTAGGGTTATAATTTGCAGCGAACGAATACATGCAGCCTGGAACGGGACCCGCACAAAATAGATGAGTGACTGATTCCCCGAAATTTCCAAATCCGGAAGCCCAAATATCACCATTGTTATTTAGAACTTGATAATCTCCACCGTAATTCAGACCATCGCCAAACGCATCAAAGATTGTAAACATGTAGCACCCGTCATCAAGACAAATACTTCTGCTGTATACACTTATCTGATCATCATTGTCATAAGGCCCCCCTCCCATGACAAAGTCTCCATTCTCATCAGACAAACTCCAAGTCGTTTCAGATGAAAAATAATCTGGTTCTATAACGACAGTACATTGTTCAAGATCTACTCTTGTAAAAACTGAAGTTGCAGTGTTGTTTTGAATCCAATCATCTTGTCCTTCAGAGAGCCAATTTACCTCAAGATCCAACACATGATCTCCCATGGAAACAATTAGGGAATCGAGCTCCAGCTGAACACTGTAGCCTGACTCTAGTTCTCCTGACCACATCAGAGACACAGAATCCGCGGCATCTATTGTAGCCTGAAGCTCAAAGTCAGTTACAGCCTGTGTTCCGTAATTTACGATTCGCACTGTTGGGTTTGAAGATGAAGTGCACGTTATGGGTTCGGGATGCACGACTTCCGAGATTCCTATATCTCTCTCTGATATAGGCGTACAAGAAATAGAGTTCAATAATGAGATGCGTTGAACATAGAGTGTATTGCGCATCCGTGAGGTTTGGCCAGCAGTAAACGTATTTTTACAATCTTGGGCAGTGTAATCCATATAATTCTCAATTTGTGCATTCGCGCAAACTGGAGGTGTTAGACATCCTGAATTTGCAACCGTTGGCGGTGTGTCACATACCTGATCACCTTCCGTTTCACAAGTCACCTCAGTTCCGCAAGCAGCCACTGAATTTGTATTGTGAAACGTATGGTAGAGTCCCAAATAATGACCTACTTCATGCGTGAGGATCCGATTTAAATTCGTCCATGCTTTCAGGTTCCCCTCTGTCCCAAATGTGTTGTAAAGTACTGTAACGCCATCTCTTACATTGTCAAAAGGAAAATAAGCATACCCCTGGGTACCATTGCCCCCATCATTACCATCAATCTCTGTAACAACAAAAATATTTAAATATTCATCTCGAGGCCAAGCCACCGAAGCTTTTACCTCGGTCTCATCCGCGCCAATACCTATGTTTCCCGACTTTATACCATCCTCTAAATACCCTGGGATCCCTGACCCATTGCTTCGTGTAATTCCGTTTGAAGGGTTCCCCAAATGGTCGCGTTTGGCCAGACAGAACTCAATTTCTGTATCCACACCCAGTCCAAATCCATTTGTGCCCACTTCCTTCCTGAAGTCCTCGTTCAATGCTTCGATGGCGCTGAGGATTTGGGCTTCTGAAATGTTTGTCCCTATCCCTAAAGGCTCACCTATATGGATGATATGAACAACGGTGGGAATGATGAGGAGTTCAGCCTGAGAATTCGTGTTCAATCCCATCCCCATCACCAAGGTCTGTCTGTTTGCAGAAAACGCTGTATCAAAGCCGCATTGGGCATTCACAACAGAGGAAACAGTGAGCAACCATGATATGGACAAGAGTAACAACCTCATAAATGAGCGCATAAAGGAAGAAAGAATACGATCGCTTCAGAATTCATGTGGCGAAGTTCGGTCATTGAAGTTTATGTTCTCAATTATGGGGAGAAATTAGTACCTCAAGTGAATAACTAATGAGCCGTAATTTGATGCATCTGATTCTTCGTTAGCTTTCCATTGTACCATTCCGTACTTATTTCAGCATTGTACTTCTTGTAAAACTGAATCGCGGGACTGTTCCAATCCAACACTTGCCAGGACATTCCATTGAGGTTCTCATCTTTGCATATCTGAATCGTGGCTTCAAATAAGAGACTGCCTATCCCCTTCTGTCGATACGCTTTGCTTATCACAAAATCTTCAAGGTACAAGTACTTTCCATTCCACGTTGAATAGCGTATAAAATAAAAAGAGAGCCCAATTATTTTGTTATTCTCTTCCGCCACCAAGAACCAATACCAGGGATGATCTCCGAAGCCATCCTTTTCCAATTCCTCCAATGTAATGGTCACACAATCCAGTGCTTTCTCATATTCGGCGAGTTCCTTAATTAATGTGAGAACCTCTGGCAGATCCTCTTTTACCCCTTTCCTTGTCGTGACATTCATACATCGAAGATATGCTTAAACATGTAACGCCTTGTAAATTCAGGGGTGTTCTTCGGGGATTCATGTGCTGTGTCATCAAATAAAAAAAGCCCCTCTAATCGAGGGGCTTTTGTAGCGAGAGGGGGGCTCGAACCCCCGACCTCAGGATTATGAATCCTGCGCTCTAACCAGCTGAGCTACCTCGCCAAGAG
>CAWVRV010000048.1:0-16870 GCA_963932755.1 uncultured Flavobacteriales bacterium
AAGAAAAGAGCAGTAGCGATGGCTACAATATATGCTTGGGTACGTAGCATTCTAAAAATAGGATTTGTGAATTATAGATACAAAATTAGGGAAAATCGACCGTGTATTTCAGTTAATTTCAGGAAGCAGTCACCACTCCCATGTTGGAAAACTTACGTATTCGAATATCGATGCGTTTGTCGGAATCCATGGGCATTAATTTCTTTAAATGCATGTTGATTTCACCCTTTAAAGTAGCGTACATCTCTTCCCTGTTGTTGTGAGCCCCGCCGAGGGGTTCCGGGATGATTCCGTCGATGAGTTGGTTGCTTAACATGTCCTCTCCAGTCAGCTTCAAAGCCTCGGCCGCTTTCACCTTGTGATCCCATGATTTCCATAGAATTGACGAGCAAGACTCAGGAGAAATGACGCTGTACCATGTATTTTCTAACATAAGCACCTTGTCGCCAATGCCGATTCCCAATGCTCCTCCAGAAGCGCCTTCTCCGATAATCACACAAATGATAGGGACGCGAAGTTGAACCATCTCAATCAGATTTCTTGCAATCGCTTCTCCTTGTCCGCGTTCTTCAGCTTCAAGTCCAGGATAGGCTCCTGGCGTATCGATGAGCGTTACTACAGGGATGTTAAATTTCTCTGCAAGTTTCATGAGTCGAAGCGCCTTTCTATACCCTTCTGGGTTTGCCATTCCGAAGTTGCGGTATTGTCGCATCTTCGTGTTGATGCCTTTCTGTTGGCCGATCAGCATCACTGGTTGTCCGTCAATCTCGCCAAGTCCGCCTACCATCGCTTTGTCGTCTTTGACATTTCTGTCGCCATGAAGTTCCATAAACTCCCCATCTGTAAGGGCTTCCATGTAATCAAGTGTGTATGGCCTGTCTGGGTGACGACTTACGAGTACCCTTTGCCAAGCGGTAAGTTTCCCGTAAATTTCTTTTGTCACTTCTGCGATCTTCTCCTCAAGTTCCACAATCGTAGTGGTCATGTCAAGATCGTTTTTTGACTCAATTTCTTTTGCCTGTACAAGCTGCTCTCGCAATGTTTTAATAGGCTCTTCGAATTCTAAATAATTCATTCCGCAAATATGCGCAAAACCCCATCATTTCACACACTTTACACTGTTATTTACGCGCCCAACCATTCCGTCATTTTTCGAATAGCCCTTCCTCTGTGGCTTATGGCATTTTTTTCGTCGGCATTCATCTCCGAGAATGTCCTCGATTCACCTTCAGGAATGAAGATGGGGTCGTAACCGAAACCTTCAGTCCCAGAGCGCTTTTTTGCAATTTCACCTTTGCAAATTCCCTCAAGCGCAATCTCAGCGCCGTCGACGATTAAGTGGATTGCCGTTTTAAATTGTGCTTGTCTGTCCATGCTTTCTTCCGCTCCTGCGGAACGAAGTTCATTCAGCAAATGATTCATGTTCTGCATGGCATCTTTTTGAGGTCCGCCAAACCTTGCTGTGAATACTCCTGGAGCTCCATCGAGTGCATCGACTTCCAGCCCGGTATCGTCGGCAAAACAATCGAACCCATATTTTTCCTTCACGTAATCTGCTTTCTGTTTGGCATTTCCTTCCAAAGTGAGCGCAGTCTCAGGGATGTCTTCAAAACAACCGATATCTACAAGAGATTTCACCTCGAATCGTCCCTCTAAAAGTCTACGTACTTCAGATACTTTGTTTTCGTTTGCCGTAGCAAAAACCAGGGTGGGTTTCATTTTTTCGTGATTTATATTCTTTGGATTTTCCCAACAATCGATGTTTTGATTGCCCCGTATTCTATTCCACGTGGGTTGTGATAGGAGGGGAGGGTTTCCAATGTTGCGATCTTACGTAGCAGCTCTTCTTCGTCTTCTTGATTCAGTTTTTCAGAATCCAGTCTCAGGACGACCCTTTCGCCGAGACCGTCATCTGCGATTCCTCGTACGAGATACGCACAATCCAGTGGACGCATGATGCCGCGTATTTCTCGTTCAACGACTTCGGGAATTACTTTCATTCCACCCGAATTGATCACAGAGCTCTTGCGTCCGAGCCATCTGAAATTTTGCCCGTCGATGAGTTCCACCAAATCGTCAGTCACCAACTCGAACACTCCTCTGTTGGGTGCATGAATTACAAGGGTACCGTCCGGGCCTGTTCTGAAATTGACTCCGGGAAGCGCTGCAAATGGAGGGTTGGATTTCCCTCTGATTACGCGTCTCGCGGCAATGTGCGTGATGGTTTCCGTCATCCCGAATCCCTCCCAAAACTCAATCCCTTGTGGAAGTTTGTTTTTCAGACCTTCACGAACGACTCCGCCTCCCAGGAGCACTTTGCTGACCACGGGGAAATCGGGCAGGAGGGAAGCGCATTGAAGTGGGGTTAAGGCAATGAAATCTAGTTCGTTTGTGCAAGCGGGGCGCGATGAGGGTTCAATGATTTCGAGATTCCAGCGCCCCACGATCGCCCTCACGAGCATTAATCTTCCGGCAACGAAATCAATCGGCAATGCGAGAACAGCTCTCGTTCCAGGATTTAGTCCAAAGAATGTAAGGCTGTCTTTTGCGCTTGCAATAACTGATTTCCGAGTGTGTGAGATGTCCTTAGGCGTTCCACTTGATCCAGATGTTTTAAATTCAAGCGGACTTGCGGGGTTCTGAAACCAGTCCACAAGTGTTCTCGCGATGCCATCCGTCCATCTGGGTCTTCCTTGGTGTGCTTCAAAGTTGGTGGCTCCAACGGATGACAATGGGAAGGTTTGCCCTTGAAGTACAATCGAACCTGGCTTCTGTTGCTGAGCATACAATTTGCCATCCTCAATATACATGGTCGAAGCCGTGTTGTTCGTAAACAAACCACCCGTCCCCAGACCTTGTGCAAGTCCTTGAAGTGTGGGGTGGGTTTCTAAAAGCCCAGCGACCCACTCAGCGATGGCCGACAGTCCCACGTTAGACTCCAGGGCAGATGTAACCCACCAACCGATGCCCAATTCATTTGCAAGGGCAATCCACTTTTCTGATTCATCCAATCCGCCTATTAGGCTGGGTTTTAAGATGAGGTATTTGGGTTTTGTTTTCTCCAAGAGCGCCCTTCTTTCAGCGTGAGAATTCACACCTATTAATTCCTCGTCGAGCGCTATGGGAATTGGAGAAGCAGCGCACAATGTTGCCATTTCATCATATTGACCCGCAGGTATCGGTTGTTCAATGCTGTGGATGTGCAGGTCTGCATTCGACAGTGCCACGAGTTTTTCAAGGGCAGTCATGCCATCGCCCGAGTCTCTCCCAAAGGCACCATTTGCATCTATTCTTATTGTGAATTCTTCCGCAGGGCATTTCCTTCGAATCTCTCGCAGCATTTCAAGTTCCTCATTAAATGGGAGCGTTCCTACCTTGAGCTTGATGGTCTTAAACCCCTTGTTCACAAGGATGTCTACCTGTTCAAGCATGCCTTCTGCACTGTCCATCCAGACCAAACCATTGATTGTAATTCCACCCGACCACTGGGCCTCGCCGCCTCTTTTGAGGCTTCTTAACGCCGTTTCTACTGCAAATCTAACGGAGGGAAGCGTGTGGGGTATTTCACGCACATTGATCCCGCTTTTGGCTTGTAGTGTTTCTAAAAATGCAACAACTTCTTCCTCAGATTCGAGGCTTAGTCCAGGAATGAGGCTGCATTCTCCCACTCCTTTGCGTCCATGTTTGTCACAAATGGTGATCAGGAAACTGGGTTTGTGATAGAGCACATCGCGCGACGTTTGTGCGGGCTTACTGAACGTCAAAGGATGTGCACGATATGTGATGCCTGGCTCCATGTCTTCGAACTCTTCCACAGTTAAGCTGTTACGCTAAGGATCATAAATAGCGCAACCACGAAAGCGCTTAACGCGATCTTTTTTAATTCCTGATCGAACAGTTTGGGGTCTTGATTTTGCATCACAAAAACGAGGTGTTTGAGGTGAATGAGCGCGATGATCACATACCAAATCCCTCCCTTCCACGCTTCAAGTTCTCCCGCACCCAAAAGAAAGGCAAGCATGCACGCCCATCCCACAATCATTAAAATGAGATGATACCTTTTTGCGTTCTGAAATCCCATGCGAACGACGAGTGTGTTTTTGCCTGAAAGGGCGTCATTCTTGTGGTCGCGTAAGTTGTTTAAATTCAAGACTGCGGCCGCCATTACTCCAGAGAAAGTGGCGGGCAAGAGCCAGCTTATTTGAAAGCTATGTGAAAATAAATACGCCACGCCCAACACGCCTATGTAGCCGAAAAACAACATTACATACACATCTCCAAGTCCTTTGTAACCATATGCTTTACGTCCCATCGTATAACGTAATGCTGCAAGTATGGCGAACACGCCCAGTCCCCCCAGGATCAACACGCCGTATACCCTGGAGAAATTAAAATTGAACGCAAACCCCAGCGTGACACATCCCGCAACAAATGCCTTGATGGATGTTGCCGTCAAAGCCCTTTTCATTTCACGTTCAGTGATGTCTCCCGATGCCATCGCTCTGTCAGACCTCTCAGGCCCATCTGTCCCCTTTTTAAAATCTCCGAAATCGTTTGCGAAGTTTGCCAGAACCTGCAAATAAATCACGGTCATGAGCGCGAAGCCCAGAACAGCATAAAACCTTGTGTCTGGTTGCGTAAGCTCCCCTTCTCCAAATCGAGCGACAGACGCTCCGACAAGTACACATGTGACCGCAAGCGGAAGTGTGCGAAGCCTTGCGGCTTTAATCCATGCTCCGAATGATGCCATCTTGCCGATTATGGAAACTTAGGATATTGCTGGAAGTTGGGTTCTCGCTTTTCTAAAAACGCCCGCTTTCCTTCCTGCGCTTCCTCCATGAGGTAGTACATCAGCGTTGCATCCCCCGCAAAATCCATCAGACCTCTTTGTCCATCTAATTCAGCGTTCAGACCGCGTTTGATCATCCGGATCGCCATCGGAGATCGCTTCATTATTTTTTGACACCACGCCACAGTCGTGTCCTCCAGGTCTGCCATCGGCACAACCTTGTTGACCATCCCCATCTTCTCTGCCTCTTCTGCGGTGTATTGATCACATAGAAACCAGATTTCACGTGCCTTTTTTTGGCCCACCATGTCTGCCAAATAACTTGAGCCAAACCCGGCATCGAAACTGCCAACCTTAGGTCCTGTCTGTCCAAACTTGGCGTGCTGAGCTGCAATCGTTAAGTCACAAACGACATGCAATACGTGGCCTCCCCCGATGGCATATCCATTGACCATTGCAATCACGGGCTTGGGAAGTGATCTTATTCTCTTCTGAAGGTCGAGGACATTTAAACGGGGAACACCATCTTCACCGATGTATCCTCCCACACCTTTCACGTTTTGGTCTCCACCACTACAAAAAGCGACATCTCCCTCACCTGTGAACACCACCACGCCGACATCCCCTCTTTCGCGGGCGATATCCATGGCGTCTATCATTTCTATGTTCGTCTCAGGTCGGAATGCATTAAGCACCTTAGGTCTGCATATGGTAATCTTTGCGATACCATCAAAGTACTCAAAACGAATATCTTGATACTCTTTAATTGAAGTCCAACTATAATTGCTCATTTTCTTAATTTATCTATTTAGAACGTCTGTCACTTGTTTTGAAACGCCTTCATGTACTTCTTGTAAACATCAGAACTAATTTTCGGATCGGTCACGATTTCTAAGACTGCGGGTCCAGTAAAGTGAATGAATTCAGACAACTTTTTCTTCGTACTCTCAGCATCGTCTGCACAAAAGTACGTCAGCCCACAGAAGCGCGATGCAGCTTTAATGCTTGTTTTTGGTTTGGCTTCAAAATGTGAGGCCAACAGTCCGACTTCATTTGGACCTTCGAGCCACCTGAAAATCCCTCCCCCTCCATTGTTGACCACGATGACCTTGATGTTGTCAGGCAGTTTCTGAACAGAAGCCAGGCCATTTATATCATACAGAAAGGCAACGTCACCGCTGACTAAGAGGACATCCTCTTGTGTTGTTAAAGCATGCCCGACAGCTGTTGAAGTGCAGCCATCGATCCCGGCCACCCCTCTGTTTGCGTGTAGTTTGATTTCACCTTCCGCGCCATTTAAGGTGTCGAAAAGCATGGCATACCTGGCCGATGTGCTGTTCGCAAAATGAATGAATCCCTTCTTGATTGCTTGAAAAATCTCACGATAAGCAGATAAATCACTCCATTCGACCTCTTCTAATGCATGTTCATGAATCGATTTGATTCGTGTCTTTTCTTTTGCAAAAAACACAGCAAACGCATCTGATGTTGTGACTTCACGTTCATAAAATGAAAGCCACTCAACTGGGTCAGCATGGACGCTTTCAACGAGGGATCCAAATGTGTCATGTCCTTCTCCGTCGTCTCCCACGTGAACATGTGGCACACGTAAGGCTGTGAGTTGTTTCCTGAGAGATTTACTCATGACAGGTCGTCCTACCGTGATGATTGCAGATGGAGCGTTGCAACCTGAGGTGAGGAGATCTCCAGAAGAAATTAATGCGTCCCCCTTGATCCCTGAGAATTTCTCTGAAACACCAGGAAGGGTTGTTCGGGCTCCCTGCTTCCAGATTCCTCTGGGGCCAGCAATCAGTATTGCACGATTCCCGTTTTCTAACAGGGTCTGGGGGATTGTTAGCGCTGGTGTCGATGTCGGAATGGGAGTGGGTATTGCGATTTCTTGACACACGGCCTTCCCGTACAAAGGCTCTTCAAAGGGCACATTTAAGTGCGAAGGCCCTCCGCAACATGCACTCGACCACGCTTCTTGTGCCATTTCAATGATTTCATTGTCGGAGTGCTGGCTTTCGTCAATCGTTGCGCAGTACAATGTGTGATTTGAGAAGAGTTGAGATTGGATTGCGGTTTGGCCATGGCCTTTTCCGATTGCATCTACAGGCCTGTCTGCCGTAATGCTTATGAGAGGTAAACGCTGATGAAATGCCTCAGCAATGGCTGGGCCATGGTTCACAGCTGCAGTACCTGAGGTGCAAACCACTGCAGCAGGTGTACCGTTTTTGAGCGCGATGCCTAGGGCGACGTGTGCAGCGGATCGTTCATCGATGACGACGTGTGTTTTTATAAGCGGATGGCTCACCAATGAAATGATGAATGGCGCATTCCTAGATCCCGGACTTATGACAGCATCCCTAAGTCCCAATTGAGCCAATGTCGAAACAAGGACTGACGCCCCTCTGTGGTCGGAAGTCGTCTGTTGTAAAGGGGTTTCGGGTTTCGCTATCTGCGGCATATCACGAAGGTAGTGAGTGGGGATTAAGGAGCCTCTACTTTATGCAAGAGTCGCCTTAATCGCGTCTATTTTGGCTTGGGTTTCCATCCATTCGGCCTCAGGTTCGGACCCATCTACAATTCCACCACCTGCAAAAAGCCTTACGCCACCGATCATCCATTGTGCTGCGCGAAGATTTACGTAATACGCGCTACCAGATGCCGTTTCCACGCCCAAGAATCCAGCGTAGAACGCGCGATCTATGCGTTCGTTTTCCTTGATGAAATTGCATGCTTCCAGGAGTGGCCTCCCACCGACTGCTGGAGTAGGGTGAAGATCTGTCGCAATCTCCGAGATGTCCCCCTTGATCGCGCAACTGAACCTGGTTTCGAGATGCAGTAGATTCCCATAGCGTCTGTCGTGACGAGGCTCGATGTGCATGTCTGTCGCGCCGTGATTCTCCAGGACTGATTTGATGTATTCAGTCACTTGAGATTGTTCGTTACGTTCTTTGTCTGTCCACTCGTCAAACGCTTTTCCATTTGTGACGCGTGTTCCAGCCAAGGATACCGTTTCTATTCGGTTGTCACTGGCAGAGATTAATAACTCAGGTGTAGCGCCACACCAAACCCCACATCCGGGATGATCGATTAAATACACAAAGGACTCTGGATGTTTCTGACATTTCAACTTAAATGTAGCCTCTGGCGTACATTCTGAGACGATAGATTTTACGCGAGCGACCACAACTTTGTCTAGATTTCCAGCGGCAATTTCAGAAATAGCACAAGAAACAGCAGCAAGATGTTCGGATTTGTCTGTGGAAGTAGGGTCGAAAGGTGTTTTCACCATAATGTTCCCAGGCAAAGGCGCAGAAGAAGCCAACACATGGCCTCTAATCTCTACGATGGGGTAATCGTTGGATTTGTCAAAAGGAGTGAAGCGGAAGCATGATGTGCCGCTTTCAGAAGGTTCTATTGTATAAATCTCAGGACTCCCTGGCGGGCTCCACCATACTCTGGATTCACTCATGCCTGTATAATCATCACCGTTAACCTCGAAGTGCATATTAACTCTCCCGCCTCATTTTTTATTTCGATCGACCAAACATGAAGTTTCCCACCACGATGAACGATTTTTGCTTCGCCATATACCCATCCCTTTCGTATGCTCTTGAGATGGTTTGCATTGACCTCAATTCCCACAGCAGCCTTTCCGTCATCTTTGACGAGGAAATGGGACCCTACAGAGCCCAGTGTTTCTGCGAGAACCACACTCGCGCCTCCGTGCAGCATGCCATAGGGCTGATGCGTTCTTGAGTCAACGGGCATTTTCCCCTTCACGAAATCGTCCTTAATTTCAATGATTTCAATCCCGAGTACTTCGCCGATTGTGCCTTTTCCGAATTCTTTTCCGATGTCGTTTAGATTTGTCATCTATTCACTTTGTAAATTTGCGATGTTATGTTCTACAAATCTAATTAGCAAATGCCAATTAATTCAAAACGAATTCTTGTTGTAGAAGACGATCCATCGTTACAGAAAATGTTGGGGATGAATCTCAAGGCTGATGGATACCATGTTGTCTGTGTAGGAGATGGTATAGATGCTCTTGAAGTTATTAGAAACCAAAGGATTGATGCTGTTGTCTTAGATGTGATGCTTCCCGTTTTGGATGGATTTCAGGTGTGCACTACGATGCGTCTTGAAGGGCATAAAATGCCCATTCTCTTTTTGACGGCAAAAAATTCAGGGCCTGAACGTGTGGAAGGATTAAAATTAGGTGCAGATGATTATCTGGGTAAACCGTTTAATGTGGAGGAGCTACTCCTTCGTTTGGCCAGATTAATTGAGCAATCTCGAAGAAGCATTGAAAAAGGTTCAGCGGGATCTGTAGGGGTGGCCCTAGATATTGAAGTATATAAAATCGGGGCTGGAGAAGTCCGGTTCGATAAATTTCAGATTAAAAATCACGAAGGTGCCATTCAACAAATCTCAAAGCGTGAGTCCATGCTTCTCAAATTACTTACATCAAGAGTGGGGGATGTTGTGAGTCGAGAAGAAATCCTGGAATCCGTTTGGGGCTACTCAGTCTATCCAAGCACGCGAACCATTGACAATTACCTGCTGGGTTTCCGGAAATACTTTGAGCCAAATCCAAAAAAACCAATATATTTTCACTCTGTAAGGGGCGTAGGATATAGGTTTGAGGAGATTTGTTGAGTTTTTCAATCTTTTTTCTCTTTAAATAGGCAACCCCTGCGAAACAGTTACGTCTTTATAGCAACATGGTCAATGACTATGTTGGTTTCAATTTTCTTGCAGGTATAGAAAAGGTCCCCTTGCGGTGACCTTTTCTTGTTTTAGAGCTTGTTTTGACGAAGCTAGAGGGTGACATAGACGACCGCCTTTGTCTCAAAATATTCTTCCGTAAACCATTGAGAGATTTGTAATTCCTCAGTGGGGTGATTGACTTCTTCAAGTTCTTCTCTCAGATCTCCTCCTTTGAGGCATAGAATCCCGTTAGGCCAGGCATTGATTGCTCTTTTGTCTATTTTACCTTCGACCCATGGGATAAATTTATCAAGCCTGCTTACAGCGCGACTGACAATAAAATCAAATTTGCCTTCAATATCCCCCGCACGTGCATGCATGGGTTCGACATTTTTCAAGTCAAGTGCTTTGACCAGCTCACTCACCACTTTGATTTTCTTTCCAGTGCTGTCGCACAATACGAAATTCACGTCTGGCATGAGGATGGCAAGGGGGAGCCCCGGAAGCCCACCACCTGTTCCTACATCAAGAATTCGTGACCCAGGTGCGAATTTCATGGCCTTGTAAATTGCGAGGCTGTGGAGTACATGGCGCTCCAGAAACCCATCCATGTCTTTCCTGGAGACCAGATTGATTTTTTCGTTCCAACTTTTGAAATGGGTCACGAGTGTTTCGAACTGTGTTCTTTGAGTCGAACTTAGTTCGGGGAAGTATTTTGTTACTGCAGAAATCATTGTTCAAATCTATTGTTAGATTCTCTTGAATTAAAGGTGCTCTTTTGAGCCCTCCATCACAGACGCGAGGATGTCTCGTGCTCGATACAGTTGAGCCTTCACTGTGCCCAAAGGCAAGTCCAGCTCTTTGGCAATTTCATCATAGCTCAACTCCTCAAAATAGCGAAGCTCTACCAGTCTGCGGTAGCGTGGTTTAAGCTTTGAAACGACCAATCTCATTCTCTCTACACGCTGCTTCTTCTCAAGCGTTTCAAAGGGGTCTGGAGAATTATCCTCCACGGTTATTTGCATTTGATCTCCATCAGATGTTGTGAACCCTTTGTCTAGAGACAGGGCTTTGATGCGCTTTTTTCGGATAAAATCGATGCTGTGGTTGGATGCGATTTTAAAGAGCCATGTAGAAAATGCAAAGGCCGGTGTGTATTGCTTGAGTCTTTGAAATGCTTTGCCAAATGTTTCTATGGTCAAGTCATCGGCATCGTCGTCGTTGAATACCATTCTCCGGCACAGATGAAATATTGCATCTCGGTACCTCTCCATGAGCTCAGCATAAGCCTGCTGGTCGCTTTCTTTCGTAGCTCTTAGCACGAGTGCGTAGTCATACTGCGCTTTCTCTGAGAGGTTTGGGTTTACTTCCATCTTTTTGGTTTGGCAATCAACACCTGCAATGCCAACACTTGTCGAATCAAGCCCATCAACGGTTCTGAAATGAGCCAGAACGCTTCATGACCTGGTCGTCCTATGCGGAGCAGGAATGCCCTAAAGATAAGGCCTCGAACCAATGCGTTTGTGAGTAAGATGCATGTCGCTATCCAAACCCCACTGTGAATAACGTCGGTTTTTTGCACCGCAAAAAAGAAGACCCATCCACACCCAAAATACAACATGAAATCGGCGAGTATGGGAACGGCTAAGGTGCTCATTGTTAATATCTTGTATCTTGGACCCGTTGTGAGATGTCTTCTCATTTGTCTCATCCATCCGCTCCATGTGTGGGGCCAAACAGAGTTGCTTTGTCCTTCCAGTCTGACTTCAGTCCCAATTCTCATTCCCGCTTCAGAGACATCTTGGACGAACAGGTCATCATCTCCTGACGCGAGATCCAGGTGTCCTTGAAAGCCACCAACTTTTTCCCAGCACGATTTGGTGAACGCAATGTTTCTCCCGACTCCCATGTACGGGTATCCCGACTCCGCCATGCCGATGTAGTTTTGTGCAATTCTAGTCGATTCAAACATTTGGAGGCTCCCCAGCAATCCTGAAGTGTGCATTGGTAGGCTTATCCCAATCTGAAGATCGTATTTCGTGTCGACGTTGTTGACCATCGTCGAGGCCCAGCACTTGCTCTCCGGAATACAGTCAGCATCTGTACAGAGTAAAATGGGGAAGCTTGCAGCTTTGATCGCTATTTCTAAAGGCGCTTTCTTTCCCACTCCACCTGTTGTTAATCCAATCACCTTGACGAGCGCACTTTTTTCTTGCCATTTTTGAAGCAGACTCATCGTCCCATCCGTACTTCCGTCGTCGATTAAAAGGATTTCAGGAGGGGGAGGGGTTTGTTCTAAAAGAGCTTGCACCAAACCATCGACACGACTCTCTTCATTATGTAAGCAGACAACAATGGTGTACTCATGTTGGCTATGTGATTCAGTAGAAAGGGGCTTGCGCCAGGCACCCATATGCCAAGCCCAGACCCCTCTCGATATCAAACCTACGAGTGCGAACGCTGTTGCAATCTCGAACATTCGCACTGTTTTGTGTTAGTGAGCAATTGTAATTCTACGCGTCATCATCTCATCGTCTTTCCCCATCCATGTGACGATGTAAAGGCCTTCGGTCCATGCACTCACGTCAATTGTTGTGTTCGGCTCTCTGTCAAAAGTGACGTCCATCATTGTTCGCCCCGTGATGTCAGAAATAAAGATGCGTCCCTCTAATTTAGGGAAATCGATGTTCATTATTTCGTCTGCAGGATTGGGATAAATAAGCCCACTTGATGTATAGTCAATAATATTTATTGATGACTCATCCGTGCAAAATTGATCTGTCTCAGAGTCTCCAAACGCTCCATCGCTGTATGAAATGACATCTCCCTGGCCATCATAGATGCTCCAGTTTCCTTCGCCGTATTCACAGCAAAGTCCATCTCCATAAGAGTCGTCGATTGTGAAAATATAGCAGCCTTCCTCTAAGCAAAGGTCCACTGTCACAACTTCGCCGTCAGTATCATCTTCATATGGCCCCCCATTGTATATGACAGTTCCCAATCGCTTGATTTCCCATGAAACCTCAGACCCGTATGCGTCGAGTACGATTTCCAATTGAAAATCAAATGTGTCGCCTGAAAAAGTAGTGAAGCTTACTTCTGTTGCGTTGTTAAAATTGTTTTCATCTGTAGCTCCATTTGGGTTTGAGACTGTCGCTGTAATCGTATTTTCTCCTCCGACAGCGTTAAAAGCAGGTATAGATACTTGTGCAGATTCATATTGCGCGAGGTTGCCACTCCAGTTTACCTGTTGAGCACTTGTGCTGTTCACATTGTAATTGATCACGGCAGAATATAAATTCTCTGTGCCTGTGTTGGTGATCACGACATTTAATTGCACAGTTGTTTCGCCACATAGAAGATCCTCTGGAGCCCCTTCGATGGTGACACCTGCATCATTTGCATAGGAGACTGCGCCGTCGGGAAAACCATCCCAAACCGTGACGCCAGTTCCAGTAGGGTCCAGGTATGTAGACGCCCCCAGATCCCAGCTTTCATCGAATCTGCCGTAATAGTCGAGTTGACCATTGTTCACGTTCCCAGAACATGCTGCGGCACCTCCGTAAAGTTGGCCTATAATGCGGTGGTTTTCATCGAAAAGAGGAGAGCCTGATGATCCAGGTTCAGTTACCCCAAGTTCCCATTGGTCAATCATCCAAATGGCTGCGCCACCTTGGTTTGCAAAGTATGGGCTGTCATCTTCGAAGCAAATCTTTTTCACATCTCCTGAAGGATGATGGATTCCAACAGCAGATGTAGGTGTGTTCCCAGTGGCATCCCACCCCGCATATTGTACGTTAAACGACGCAGGTGGCGTTTCGCTGAGTTCTAAGAGTGCAAAGTCAGACCCGCCATTTTGAACCAGCGTTGATGCGCCACTTATACTTTGGTTTGCAGGGCCTGTATTGCCAGTGCAGTTCGCACTTTCATGGTTGAAATAAAACAACCAGTTTGAGGGATTCCCAAGGCAATGATTTGCAGTCAAGAAATACGGTGTTCCGTCGTTAGACGTATTGTTAATCAGAGCGCCAGTACATGCGCCGTAACCACCCTGTACAATAATCGCAACCGAACGTGATTCAGTGGCCCATGTAGCACCTTCTGGACAATTTACGTTGATGTTGCATGCTCCGGAGTTTCCAAACGGCCCTCTTTCCACATGCGACAATTCTTCTGCGTGACGCAACAGGCTGCGATATCCGTGAACAATTTGGTCTATCTCTAAAGGAGCTGAAAACCCCCAGTCTGATGGCTGGTGTAACTCGACGATCACTTCTGATCCAGAGAGCAAGCCTGTCGCCAAGCCTCCCCATTCTTTGATGCTTCGGTGGTCGAATTTGCCTAAGAATTCACGTGAGTCTTTGGCCCAAATAAACATGTAGCTTCCTTTCTCCAATCCAAATTCTGAGAAACGCAACGAAACAGATGTCGCGCCTGGACACTTTACAGAAAGTCGCCATACATTTTCCGCTCCTTCAGTCGTCCAGACCCCCTCATTTAAAGGCGACAAATGAACTTCGTTCTCTACGCCAAACCTCCAAGGAACCTCCTTGATTTGATCGGTCACTGCATCAGCTTGAGAAAGCGTCTCCCGATCGATGGGAGGCATCACGACACTGGTTTCAGAGAGTGCTTCTAGGTTGATGAGGAATGAAGGTGTCCCGCCGTAGTTGATTTGGGCGAGAGAAGAAAAGGAAATGGTGATACTTAAAAGTATCGCAATTGCAGTGAGAATTTTATTCATTTTTCTTTAAAAAAACAAGTTCAGTAACTATATATAAGATGTTGGTTCCAATTTTCTAACAGCAGTACAGTCGTCCCATTCGGTGTCCCTCTGAAGTCACCGATGTACAGTTTTATTTCTTCTAGAATCATTGCTCGGCAGCTATCTTCGTTAGAACGATGTGTGATCTTAATAGGTTGCTTGGGGGGCAAACTTTTCATCAAAAATCCACTTTTTTCGATCTCAAATTGATGGTTTCCGCATCCACCTGAGTATTGAACTTTTGCAATTAAGGTGTCTCCTTTCAGAACGACATCTACAAAAGTGAAGGGTGTCTGTGTGAATGTTGTCGTCTCTTTTAACGCAGTTTCGTTCAAGTCCGCTGTCTCAAGACTCATGACTGTCTCAGTTTTACAACTCGTCAAGGAGGCAAAGCAAACGAAAAAAAAGACGAACATGAACTTTTCCATGATGCAATCTACTCAGTGAACTGTTGAAATCAGGCTTGAACTTCCAAAAGATTCATAATTGCAAAGTATTCGTCTCGGAGTCGCGCAGCTTCCATAAAGTCCATGTCTTTTGCGGCCTTGTCCATGGATCGTTTTCTCCTGTCTGCCATCGTGGCAAGCTGTTCTTTTGACATGGATAGAAGTACAGGGTCATTGGTTGGGGCGAGCATTCTTTGGTCAGGTTCGGCGGCGACATGAGCGATACGGTTTTTCAGTAAATCATTTTTAGGTCCTGTGGTCCTTTTGATTTGCTCAGGGACGATGTTGTTCTCCTTGTTAAATGCTGCCTGTTTCTCTCTCCTTCGTGCAGTTTCATCAATCGTGACACGCATGCTTTTCGTAATCTTGTCTGCATACATAATGACTCTGCCATTGATGTTTCTGGCTGCTCTGCCGGATGTCTGGGTAAGAGACCGCACACTTCTTAAAAAGCCTTCTTTGTCCGCATCCATAATCGCGACCAAAGCAACTTCAGGCAAGTCCAGACCTTCTCGCAGGAGGTTCACACCCACGAGGACGTCGAATACTCCGTCTCTTAGGTCTTGCAGGATACTTACGCGATCTAACGTCTTCACTTCTGAATGGATATATCGCGTTGCGATGTTAATGCGCTCTAAATATTTGGTGAGTTCTTCGGACATTCTCTTCGTGAGCGTTGTCACGAGCACTCTGTCTCCAGCCGCAATGACCTTCCTGATTTCCTCTACCAAATCGTCCACTTGATTTGTGCATGGTCGGACTTCGATCGGCGGGTCCAAGAGGCCTGTTGGTCGAATGACCTGTTCAACAATGATTCCTTCACTTCGTTGTAACTCAAGGTCTGCGGGTGTCGCACTTACATATATGGCTTGGTTCAACATGCCTGTGAATTCTTCAGATGTAAGGGGTCTGTTGTCCAAAGCGGAGGGCAATCGAAAGCCGTGCTCCACCAGATTTGTTTTCCTGGACCGGTCTCCTCCGAACATCGCGCCTACTTGTGGAAGGGTGACGTGACTCTCGTCGACAACAAGGAGAAAGTCATCGTCGAAATAATCAAGAAGGCAGAAGGGTCTCTCGCCTGGTTTTCTCTTGTCAAAATATCTCGAATAATTTTCGATTCCAGAACAGTATCCCAGTTCCTTAATCATTTCCAAATCATAGAGCGTTCTTTCTTCCAGTCTTTTGGCTTCTACAATCCTCATATTTTCCGTGAAATATGCCTTCTGCTTTTCCAAATCCTGTTGAATAGCCCAAACCGATTCATTTGTATTGTCTTTGCTACTTACAAACAGATTGGCCGGATAGATAAGGTATTTGTCAAACGCATGCAGTCGCTGTCCCGTCTCAGGTTCTATTGTATGGAGAGATTCAATTTCATCTCCCCAAAATGAGATTCTCAACGCGTAATCTGCATACGCAAGAAAAACATCGACGGTATCTCCCTGCACCCTGAATGTTCCTCTCGTAAGTTCTAATTGTGTTCTGCTATACAGACTTGAAACAAGCTTGTGAAGTAAGGCATTTCGAGTAATTTTCATCCCTTTGTCAAGGGAGATCACACTCTTGTGAAATTCAGTGGGATTTCCAATTCCGTAAATACAACTAATGCTTGCCACTACGATGACGTCTCGTCTTCCGCTCAACAAGGCCGATGTTGCACTCAGCCGGAGTTTCTCAATCTCCTCATTGATTTGTAAATCCTTTTCGATGTATGTATTCGACGCAGGCAAGAATGCTTCAGGCTGATAGTAATCATAATAGCTGACGAAATACTCTACAAGGTTGTTTGGAAAAAAGGCTTTAAACTCACTAAATAACTGTGCTGCTAAGGTTTTGTTGTGAGACAGAACCAGCGTAGGCCTTTTTGTCTGAGCGATCATGTTCGCAACTGTGAATGTCTTGCCCGAGCCAGTTACACCAAGCAATACTTGGTGTTCAACTCCATCCTCAACCCCCATAACTAATTGCTTAATAGCTTCTGGTTGGTCTCCTCTGGGAGTGTAATCGCTTATGAGTTCAAATTCAGGCATTCAGATCGTCAGGATGTCAAAGGTAATCGCTATCGGTTTGCTATTTTGCCAATTCATGAGGCATGAAAAAGGCCCACCAATTGGTGGGCCTTTTAGTTGACATATCGTCAAATATTTT
>CAWVRV010000049.1:0-16495 GCA_963932755.1 uncultured Flavobacteriales bacterium
TGGCCTAACGGCTATGGCAATGTATTTTTGAAGGTTTCCTATTCCATAGGCTAATTTTCCAGTAACTAAACTTGGGAAAGCAAAGCCTACCTGGTGCTCGAAAATTCTATTATCTGAAATTTGGCGTGTTTGACCCCATAAAAAACTGCCCCCTGGAAAACCGTCATCAAAGCTATAACTGTCTATTGTAGCCACGCCAATATTTAATTCTACAAATTTCTCTGTACTGTTTTCTTGACCAGACACTAAAATTGGCGCGAATAATAAAATTGCAATCATTGTTCTCATGTTACAAATGTATTTGAAATGTTGACTTGACAAACATCATATTCCCATCCACGCCTCAAATTAATCGGATTTTCCCCAGCGCTGCTCCAAGAATATTCCCCCTCCCGCCTCAATTGAGGCGGGCATTTAACTTTCTTAAATCTTGACTACTTTATAAAAAGTAGCTCCGGTATTGTTATAGCACTTGACGTAGTAGATTCCTGATTTTAATCCGATTAACGAAATCATGGTTTTGCCGTTGTTGGCATCAGACATTGAGCCAGTGCGAATGATTCTGCCCCAGTTGTCAAACACGTCAATATTGATGTCTTCAGATAGCTCAGAATATGCGTTGAATTCAATGTAAAACTGATCTCTGGTGGGGTTAGGGTAGATTGTGATTTCACTTGAATCGAAACCATTTTCCACGATTCCACTTCCGCTATCAGCTTCTATAGGAATGTTTATCTCATATTCACACACACCTGAAGCATCTTGAACAACGATGTTGTAGTTGCCGACTGCCAACGCATAAAATTCATTTTCGTAGACGAAGTTCTGGCCGCCATCGATACTGTATAAATAGGGGCTTAATCCTGAAGTTGGCGTAATGATTATTGAGCCATTTGCGACGGTTGCAGAGGTCGCATTTGTTGCTTCAACATCTACACTCATAAGCGTGCATTCTTCAATGGTTACAGTCTCTTCATAAGCGCACATTCCTGACTCATCTTGAACGACCACCAGATACTCACCTGGAAGTAAATCGGTGAAGGTATTGTTCTCTGAAAAACTTAGGCCGCCATTAATGCTATAGCTGTATGGGGTTGACGAAGTGGTAAGAATTGAAATGACACCATCATCGTTGATCGAATGCGTCACAACGATTTCTGCGTTAATCACACAGCCTGCACCACCTGCACAGATTAATTCTATCGCTTGGCTGCCAAAATCACCATCGTTGTATACAATTGTTTCCCCTGCAGAATTCATGACTGAGAAATTCCCCATACCACCTCCACAGCATATTCCATCACCCCATGAATCATATACATGAAGTGAATAGCATGCGTTATAGTCTAAACAAAGCGTTTCTTCAAGATTGCCATTGACAAGACCCCCACTCGCAATTTGGTTCTCATTTAAGTCAAAAATTGACCAAGATGTCTCACTAGGCCAATCATCCCCATTTATGACAAGTGTAACAAAATCATATGATGCCTCAAAATCTAACATTGCAGTTGCAGAGTTATTAGATGATTGCCCATCAACCAGGCCATTCACACCTATAATATTTACGACAACCAAGTTGTCATTTGCTTGAATATTGCCGTCAACGACAACTGTTATTTCATCTTGAGTAAGTGATGGGATCTCAACTAATTCGTAGAAATCTCCAGCACTTTCGCCATTAATGAAAATCTCAAACATCACGTTATTAATCATGTTGCCGCCATTGTTCTCGATGATCACAGTCGCCAAAATTTCATTGTCACACGTTTCGCTAAGATTTCCTATAGACACTCCTGCATCTAATTGGTACATCTTACTTACCACATAGTTTAGCGTATCGTTATTTCCGTATTCGTCATCAACATCACTGATGATTCCCATTAGGTTATAATCACCTGTAGCTGAGAAATCTTGCGGAATGACGAATTGAATTTCTGCGTTAGAAAAGGGCTCTATGGTTTCCGTAACCGTTAACGTTTCCACCTCCTGATCATCGATTAAAAGAATGAGGTTGAAGTCATTCATCGCATTTAATCCTGTATTAGAAATAACGGCGCTTACAAGCTCGCCATTTCCTAAATTTAAAGATGATACAGGGTTAATAAATTCTGTAAATTCTAAATCATTGTCTGCTTTAATATTTGCCCAGAATGAAACCCATGGCCTAGCTTGTTTAATGATCAGCTGATCCTGGGCTGTCACCTTGTACTCGATATCCATGCCGAAGCCTTCAACGCCTTCCACATTGTAAAGGATGGCGAATTCATCGTGAATGACAGAGAGGTATTCTCTCATTTGGTCTAAATAGATTTGATCCATAACCAGCTCACCTTGTTCAACGAGATTAGACAATTGTAGCACCAAATACCCGCCCGCCTGATCCGGGTTTTCGTATAACAAGATCTCTTCAGGGACGGAGTTAGGGTCAGGGTTTGTGATCAAAGACTCTCCTACCTGAGTGTTTAAGTAGAACGTGTCTTCAGTGTCATAAATAGGGTCTATACTGATGCCTACCCCGTTAGATTTCTCCTCTTCAAAGTTGGGGTGGCAGAGCAATCCCATGGCTGCCATAAAGTGGTCAACGCGGTAGAAATCTCTTTCTTCGTATGCTCTGAAGTTCCACATGCTGGCGTAAACCTGCTTGATGGACTTGGAGATGTGCCCCTCATCGAGGTGCTGCGTTTTTGAGGTGTATAGACCCGCGCCACTGAAGCCTGGCAAGTCCTCATTGTTCGTGCTCGATCTACATCTGACCTTAGTTCCTACGGGGAAGTCGTCGTGCATCGTTTGGAGCTCATCCATCATCCACTGAGGCATGGGCGCATCCTTAATGTCATCCCGGAATGTGTCTAAGCGGTCGACACGGAAGTTGATGTCGGTTTGAAATGTCGGATTGTCGATCATAACCTGCGCTTCCAGATAGAAGTTATTGTACTGCATAAATGCATCATAGAAGTAAAAGGGGATACCAAACCCATCAGGTATCGTTCCCTCAGGGATGTCAAACGATCTCATTGTCGCGACGTTTGTGCATTTTGCGCCAAATGCAGTAGACATTTCAAATTCGATGTCATCGAGGGGCCTGATTTCTGTGATACTCAAATCGCGTTCTGGGATTTGGGGTTCTGTGGGTCGAATAGATTCATACCAGTCATTGACCTCATCTAACGTAGCCTCCCTGAATTGAAAGGTTTCATTTTCCACCTTGTAGTAAACATAGTTATTCAATAAAATCGCTATGGAGTCGATGGATAACGGATCTTCAATGTAGGCGTTAGGCACATTGTCTTGTATCGCTCTGAGGTTGACGTGGGAAAGCGGGGTTTGGACCACAGAAGTAATAATACCTCCAACTCTGGGCAAGGAATTTGGAAGCGCGTCATAGAGCACAATGTCTCTTGAACCTGGGGTTTCATCAACGCTCATATGCCTAAAGAAACCATACCCTTCAGCCTCATGGAAAGGAATGAAATTAATGTCAGCAAAGACATCCGATTCAAGCACGACCTCAATTTTTGTATCTTCAAAATCATCGGCATACTGAGATAAATAAGTGCCTTCACTGTTTTGACTTATGAAGTGATTCATGTTATTCTGAAGGAACGGCATATTTGCAACTAAAAGCTCATAAGTCCTCTGTGTATCTTCAAAATTATAGGCATTTCCAAATGAGAAATTGAAAGAGTAACTTCCTATAACTCCACCAGGGAGTATGATGTTAGGGTTGAATACAATCTCTCCAGAACTGTCGTCTCCTGTCACTGAGGCACCAATTGAGTTGAAGAAAGCGGCATGGATGTAGTGCGTGTTGCTGTTGATGAAATAGATCTTAGGCTCGGGTGTGTCTCGGTCAAGAATTCCAAATTTCACATAAAGTTGCCCATTAAGAAATGGCGCCCAACCGACATCGTTTATCGTTGCGAGATCCATAAATACTTGGGCATCCGGAACAGATGTTGACCCATCTAAAAAATCAACAGATTCCGCAAAATTTATAGGCGCGTCTGTCGGCATGTTATTATACTCTGTGACGTCATCTATTCCATCTCCATCAATGTCGCCAGGGTTCGCGACATCATACTGATTAACAGTATAGTTTTCTAAAGGGTATGCGCCACCTTGATCAGAAATTACCATGGTCCCGTCTGCTCCCATAATCATTGTGGTAGCCCACTCAAAAGAAGGACTGTGCTGGGAACTTAGCACATAATATTTGCCCTCCTCAGCTTGAATGGAAAGAAGCGCTTGACCACTGTTATTTACAGAGTAATTAATAATGGGAGTGATCTCTTGTGCATGATAAAAACCACTTAACGTAAGTGAAATAAACAGCAATAAAGGAAATTTACTTGACATTGGATTTAATTTATATTGTTTTGACAACATCTGTATGCGACTTATTTAACACATTCAAAAGACGAATGAAACAAATGAAGGTGGCGCGTTTCGCCACAAATGACAACTTGGTATATGCGATCGTAGATATCCAAATCAAGATCACCAAGCTCTTCATTGACGAGCAGCCCTGCCAATACGCCTGTGGTGTTGCTATGACCGACTACCAGAGCGTCTTGTTGCGTTTTGAGTAGGGTATGTGAAAAGGATTCAATGTCTTGACCGTTGTAAAGTGTGATTTCAAGGTCTTTCGTGTCAGCTGTAGGTATGGCTGTGTTTTTAGTTCTTGTATAGTCTGTGCTGTACACTGCATCTAGATGCACATCATCTAGGAAACTGCTCAGGGCTATTGATCTCTTTATGCCACATGAAGAAAGTGGCAAATCCGAGGTGTTCTCAGAAGTGAAATCTTTCTCAGAATGTCTCACGAGATAGATTGTAAAAACCTCATCGTTTTGAGCATTCAAATCAGGACCCCATGCGAGAGCTAAAACACACATTATTAAAACCCTTCCAACCATTCTATTGACTTTATAATTGTCTAAGATAGTTGAACTCAAGCTATTTTTAGGGGAGCGTTAGGAACTTACCTGTCCTTCATGAGAGATTGTATTAAAGAACAACATATAATCCGCCTCAAAATGTTTCGACTTCCCGCCTCTCTTCTCCAGGGCCTTATTCTTGGAAATCGCTTTTATTTGTTTCTTTTAATGATTTGTTCTGCGACGAGTTGTCCTGAAATTATTGAAGGTGGAACGCCAGGTCCTGGAACTGTTAATTGGCCACAATAATAAAGATTGTTGACCTTGTTGTTTTTGATTCTAGGTTTTAGGTTTGCTGTTTGCATCAAGGTATTAGCGAGGCCATATGCATTTCCTTTGTAAGCGAAATAATCTTCTTCAAAGTTCTTGATGCAATAACTTTTCTTATATTCAATATCCGATATTATATCTTGTTTGCAGTATTGCTCAAGTCTTTTAAGAATAATTTGGAAATACTTTTCGCGAAGCGCTTCAGTATCTTCAAGCCCAGCAGAAATAGGCATTAATATGAAAAGATTTTCTTTGCCCTCGGGGGCCAAACCTTCTTCTGTTTTCGCAGGACAACATGTATAGAAAAGAGGCTTTTCAGGCCAAACTTTGGTGTCATAAATTTCTTGAGAGAGCTTTTCCATGTCTTCATCAAAAAACAATGTATGGTGTTCAAGATTGTTTAATTTTTTATTGACTCCGAGATAAAATAAGAGTGCCGAGGGTGAAAACTCTCTACTCTCCCAATATGAAGAATCATAGTTTTGGTATTTTGTATCAAGTAATTTTGATTCAATATGTGCGTAGTCAGCTGCACCGACAACAAAGTCAGCTGGTAATTCTTGCGTTTTTGTGGTAACAGACTCAGCTGTTTTGTTAGAGATATTGATTTTAGTTACTTGTTCTTCTAACAAAAATTTGACGCCATTGTTTTTACATACTTCGGCCATACTGTCAATTACTTTCGCAAAGCCTCCCATTGGATAAAATGTACCTTGTTTAATGCCAGAATACGCCATAAGACTATATAGGGCAGGCGCACTCTCCGCGGATGTGCCTAAAAAAAGTACTGGAAACTCTAACAAGCTAATTAACCTTGGGTCCGTAAAATGTCTTTTAATATGTTTTCTGTACGAAGTAAGTAATTGTAATTTATTTGCGTTAAATAACACATCTTTTTTCAGCAATTCAGTGACCGAAAGTCCAGGTGAATTATATAAAAACCGGAGGCCTATACTGTACTTTTTTTCGGCATCTTCCATGAACTTATTTAATTTCCTTGCGCCGTTGTCTTCGTAGCTATCAAATAAATCACATATTTCATTCCAATTTGCAGGAATGATCATGTCGGCATTGTCAAAAACAATTTTAAAGCCAGGATCTAATTTTTTCAGTTCATAAAAATCCTTTGTGGTGTGATTAAAACTGTGAAAGAAGTTGTCAAAAATTTCAGGCATCCAATACCAGCTCGGCCCCATATCAAATGTGTAACCCTTCGCTTTAAAATTTCTAGCGCGACCACCAATTTGCTTGTTTTTCTCCACAACAGTGACATCAAAGCCTTCTTTTGAGAGATATGCTGCAGCGCTTAGACCAGCAAAACCACTACCTATTACAATAACTTTTTTCATAGACTGTTGAGGAAATAATATTCCGCTAATTTATACGATATTGTTGTTCAGATCTACTTAAAAACGTGAGGATATTTTATTGTTATTCTATGCGATTTTGAGTTGTCTAAGTTTATTTATTCTTCCAAAAAGATTTAACAAATAAACTCTTAAGGCTATACCAGAAAGCCAAAATTCCTGGAAGATTCGTTTTTGAAGACTTCCCTTTTCCAATACGTTGAATTTGAAGTTCATACCAAGGCAGTTCTACTCCGCCGAGTTTGTCTAAAAATGGAATGCCGATTTGCGGTATCGGAGTTTCAAATTGTTGGACAGAACCGTCAAATATTTGATTCACCAAATGAGGGTACAAACAAAATGGTCTTGCCAAACCCACAAAGTCTAAATGGCCATCTTCCAACGCTTTTTCCATGACAGAAACGGAACGGAAACCTCCCGTAAGCATTAAGGGTGTTTGAATCAACTTTCTGGCTTTTTCAATATAATCTAGAAAGTACACTTCACGCGCAATGGTACTTTTCTTGCGATTCCCCTTAATCATAGCTGGCTTCTCATAAGTACCGCCAGAGATTTCAATCAAATCGATACCTTCCTGCCCTAGGAGGCCAATGACCTCCATAGACTCTTCTTCTGTAAACCCGCCTCGTTGAAAATCTGTGGAATTAATCTTAATGCCTATTGGATAATCCTCGCCCACTTGATAGCGAATCTCTCGATAAACCTCTAGAACAAATCGCGCCCTGTTAGACAGAGAACCGCCCCATTGGTCAGTGCGTATATTGCTGTTAGGAGACAGAAATTGACTCACCAAGTACCCATGGGCCCCATGAATTTGACAGCCTGTAAAGCCAGCTTCTTTCAAGATCCTGGCGGTATTTCCATAGCGTTTGATAATATCCCATATGGCTTCTTCTGTCAATGCTATCGGTAATTTAAACATCTTGGAGGCGCGGCCCATATTTAGGGCGATTGCAGAAGGTCCTACCGTCTTTCTGTTAATGGCCGCAAAAGCCTGCCTTCCTGGGTGGTTTATTTGTGGCCAGAGATGCACCCCAGTTCCTTCCACTGATTTAGCCCATTCCTTTAACAACTCAAAATCTTTGTAGTCTTCTACGACCACATTCCGTGCTTCACCCAATGCCAATGTGTCTACCATGATGTTTCCAGTAATCAGCAATCCTGGATTCCCTTTTGCCCAAACCCGATATGCATTTATTAAGCCCTTACTTGGCGCGTGACGTCGTGTCCCAAAATTTTCACTCATTGCAGATTTTACAATTCTGTTTTTTAAAACGGAACCATTCGGTAAAGTGAAAGAAGAGGCAATATTTTTCATCGAGTATCTTTGTCAAATATATTTAAAACAGCAAACAATGGCTGAAAAAACATCTTCTATTTTCAGTTTATTTTTAACTTATGTTTGCTTCAGATAACGTGCTTTGCGCCAACATCATTTTTATTATTCTGCTCCATTGAATTATTAATTTTACAGCTATGAAATTGACCTCTATTTTTGCGATGATTTTCATGCTATTCAGCTGTTCAGACACACCGGAAGCTGTTCGCACTGACATATCCTTCACAGATGATGGGGAATTTTATGAAAAAACGCAATTGATATATTCTGTTCGTATTAAAAATACAAACTATCAACTTTATGAAAACCTGGTCTGTGTGGCGCATGATACGACAAACAATCCAACACACACCGAGAGTTGCTCCACAGAAAGTTTGTCTCTGTATAAGAATGGCATTTTTCAAACAGATTTCTTAAATGATGTACTGTCTATAGATCGGAACTTTCTTATAGAATCCAGCAATTCAGTCTATGTGTCTGAGATACGCTCTGATGAGAAAATGACCTTGCTTCAATTCGATTTAGATTTTACTTCTGCGCCAGGGTTTCAAATGGTTTTATTCTTGCAACTTCAAGAACACACCATCATGCAATCTGACATCTGTCAGATCGCGGGCAGTTTCATTACGGAAAATGGAGAGATCAAAGGGGAAGGGTGGGCTGGATATTTTGGGTATGAATTGCCATTTAACTTTACAGAAAGGTCTGACATGTTGCATCTGGAACTCGATACACTCAAGATCCCGCGTATCAATGACTTTTACATTTTAAAGATAAAAGATGGTGCCAAATTCCCGCCGAATGCGTGTGAATTAGACATCATCATTGATCCATTTGGTGACACACCTTTAGCGACGAAGACGGTGACTTTTGATCCAAACACAGAAGTCACATTGCTCGTCATGGCTGTTGAGGATCCCATACAATCTGATTTTTATTTTAAAAATTGGGTTAAAATTCGCGTTTCTGGTCAGGAAGGGTGGATAGAAGGCGGCGCAGATTTAATTAAAATCGGTTGTTACGCCGCAGGCTGAGAACGAGAGAGCCCATTGTCTCCTTGTTTTCAGGGGTCGCTTTATTCTCCGGCTTCTTCAATCCTTTTCAATCCGTTCTTCAGATTTCACATGGCGCAAGGTTTCTTGGGTTTAGTTTGACATCAATTTTATGCCAAAGTAAATGGTTCTTGGAAGTGAAGGTCCAAAGACAAAGTTGCTGTCTCGGTTTTTTCCAACATCAAAGTTGGATTGATAGGCATTAAACATATTCTTCACACCCCCATAGATCTCTATTTGTGATTTGATTTTTTCAATTCCGATCGTGTAACTAATCTTTGTACTTAGTTCAGAAAACTCATTAGACGTATACATTTCATCTACCAATTGATTGGGTGCACCTGCAAAATGAGGCATCACCATTTTGCCCGTATACACGTAATTGAGGCTGGTATTCACGTTCTTGTTTGGGGCAAAGGATAACGTTGAATATCCATAATGGTTAGGAGTTCTAGTAAATTCTCTGATCCCTTCAACGCCTTCGATATAATCAACCTTCTCATCGAATTCACTGGACTGTATTGTAAATCCTGATTCTATTTGAATCTTTTTATCGAAGTTGGCTCTTAATTCTAAAGTGACACCCTGCACCGTTGCACCTTGTCCGTTTTGCTTTTCAAAGACCTCACCAAACGCATCTTGTCCGATGGGTTGAAGAAAAAACGCGTCCTCCAATCGTGTGTAAAATCCTTCTAATGTAAAACCAACGATATATTGCTCAGCTGGCTTGTCATAATTCATAGACGCACTGTAGCTTTTTGATTTTTCAGGAATCAAATCTGGAGACAATGAAACGCGGGAAATTCCACCCCCTGCAAAAGCAATATGTAAATCGGTGTCGAACGCTTGAGGTGCTCTAAAGCCTGTTCCATAACTCAGCCTAAATTGCGTGTTGGTTTTAACTTTATAAAGCAGTGATGCTCTTGGGTTAAAAACCAAATGATCAATCAAGTTGTGTTTGTCGGTTCTTACGCCTGAAAGAAGGTTGAAAGAAGGAGATATTTTCCAATCGCTTTGTAAAAACGCACCAAAATCTTTTGTGGTTTGGTCTATTAGGTAATTGTAGGAAGAAATTTCATCAAAAACATCATCATATACGTATTCTGTTCCTAAAGTAAAGGTATTTGTTCCAGTGATCAATCCGTTTGCTTTGTGATTCAGTTGAAGCCCTCCTTGGTATGTCACTACGTCTGAGGTGCCATAAGGCGGGGCATCTAGATGCGCTTGGATTTGTGGCTCTTGATCTGGGAATATCCCTGTATAGTGTGTCCGCTTCGTTTTTTGTCCAGCCACATAAGCGATCAATGAAGAATGATCATCATTGAAATTTATTTGATGGTCGGCACTTCCCATCCACACTTGTGTTGATCTCTCTTCTGATTGTTGTGTGAGCTCAGCAGGCATTTCGACCATTTCTCCACCATATCTATATTCATTTAAATGGCTGAGGCTCATTTCTAATTTCTGATTGTTATTCGGGGTATAGAATAGGTTTGTGCCAAATGAGGTGTTTTCCAGTTTGGGCAATTCAGAGTAATTATCCCCATTGTCATCATACCATTCTCTTTCATTGAGGTTAAAAAAGAAGGCCGCGCCCAAATTCCGATTTTCAGACACCAAAGACGTATTTCCGCTAAGTACAAAGTTGTCTGCTTTTCCGTTTATATTTTGATAAAAGGAATTTACTTCAAACGCATTTTTCTCGGGGACTTTCGTAATCACATTAACAGTTCCACCGATGGCACTTGAGCCGTATAATGAAGAACCACCACCTCTGACAACTTCAATTCTTTCTATCATATTTGTGGGCAATTGTTCTAATCCATACAGACCTGTTAAGGGACTGAAAATAGGACGCCCATTAATGAGGATTTGTGAATATCCACCTGCCAATCCATTCATCCGCAATTGCGTGTAGTTGCACGTTTGGCAATTTGTTTCGACCCTTAAGCCTGGTTGGAATTTCAACCCTTCAGACAGATTACATGCCTGTACATTATTCAGTGTTTTGCTGTTAATAATGCCTACAATGACAGGGGAATTTGTTTGCCTTTTGGTCGTTTTGGTCCCGGTAATGACAATTTGGTCAAGTACATTTAAATTGTCGTCCAAATTAAAGTTTAACTCAAATTGAGGATTGGTTTCATTGAGTGTAACAGATTCTGTCACCGTTTTATATCCAACAAATGAAGCTGTTACGGTGTATGTTCCAAATGGAATATTTCCGATCTCAAAATCTCCATTTGCATCAGTAAATGTTCCTTTTGTTGGATTTGTAGATATGGTGATCGTTGTAAAGGCTTGTTTGTTTCCGTCTACGCTGCCAGTCCCGTAAATTATTCCCTCTTGCCCGAATGAAAGGGTAAAGATGCTTGTTGCAAAGAGTATTGTCAACGTTATTTTTAAATCCATTTGCTTTTTTTGAAGCCCACTTGTTTCAGCTTGCAAATGTAATAAGGAAGTCAGCAATAACATCGGTTTGGTTGTTAAGCCTTGACTCCTTTTGCATAGTGACATTCAGCCATCTCTGGTACTTCGAGTAAAAAGGTCTACTTGACCAAATCGGGGTTGGGTGTGTTCGATTTTTTGACCCGGATTTACGTGAAATCGGTTGTCACAAGGACGTGGTGTCTCTAACTGCCTCCCCAAGAATCTTGAAAGAAGATCCCCACAGCAAGTTCAACCCATAGATAAAGGAGTATTGCAATGATTAACCCGATGAATTGTTTTTTCTTCATAAAGAAATGCTTTACTCTTTCATCAACCTGGTCACAGATGTGGTATTTCCAGATTCGAGACTGAGCAGATATATTCCTGCGGGTCCTTCGAGGTTGACATCGATCAATTCGCCTTTCGGACAATGCATGGTGTAGATGGATTTGCCATGTATATCCGTGATGTTAAGTTCAGTAGGATGGAGGCATTGTGTCAGGTCGATGGATACCTGCCCGAGTGTGGGGTTGGGGAAGATCTCGATGTGGGAGAGTGATCCTTCCACTGAAGGCACTGAAGCGGGAGACACTTGGATTTTCATACCCACGGGTCTGTGGTCGGAAATGTAATAGTCATAGCTTGAAAATCCCCCCGACATGAAATCGTCAACTTTAATTGTTGCGACTTCAGCGCCAGGATTTGAAAGATCCGCGAAGAGCGCGTCTGTGATGAGGATGTGGTCGAGGTGTGAAGGCCAACCTGGATAGGACCATCCTGACTGTGCGCCGGAAGCAATCGCCTCATCTGCAAACTGGTAGTGTGTGGGGTCCTCTAAAAACACCTTAAACACGTTGTTTGCATAGTTGTCGGTGAGGATGTCGTTCAGGTCTCCCAAAACGATCACCCGTGAGGAAGAAAAATTTGTGTCGATGTATTCTTTGAGCAGGAAGCTGGCTTCATAGCGTCTGTATTCCTCATCCGAGGAATTGCCCATGTCAAGTAGGCCATTGCCACAGCATTTGAAGTGGTTGTTAATCACTACAATGTCTTCCCCCATAAATGTGAGTTCCATCACTAGTGGGGATCTGGGAAACGGGTTCCAGAACAGTGAGCTCTCATAGATCTTATAGATGGACTGGATATTTACCGTACTCGTCTTATAGACGTACGCAAGTCCTCCAAACCAACCTTCCGCGATAAACAGTTCATAGCCCGGCACGTTGTTAACCACTTGTCTGAACAGGGTCGTGTCATCTATTTCTTGAAGCCCCAGCACATCCACGTCAAGGGATTCAATAATCCTGCCTACTGAATCTGCCGTGGCAGTGCCATTTTTAGGGAACCACTCGATATTCCACGTCACAACTTCAAACGTCTCATCCGTCCCGAAGGAAATGTCGCTCAGGCTTTGCGCGTCAAGCTGCCCAGCCATCAACAGAATCAATGTGGTGGACAATGTGTTCAGAAGCCACTGGTTGATTTTCATTTTTTTCATGATGAACTTTAAGATGCTGTCTACAGCGTGATATATGCCAAAGGTAAGGCAGCACACGAGTCATGTTGGCACATCTTCAATGTTGTCAATCTTAAACACCGTTTAACCTCACTCTTTTTTTCTTCTTCGGGCTTCACTGACTTCTATTTCCATCGCGCCGAATCCGTAAGGAGTGTAATACACATCATCCTTGCTTTCAAACGTATCGTGGCGGTGATCACCATCCTCCCAAATTAAAGTGACATCTCTAAACCTTCTCTTTTCGTCTAACAAATGTAAACAGAGCACTTCAGTGTCTTCGACTTCGATAGTAATAGGAGTAAAGTCATTGTGGGGCGCACGGTCTACAACCTCACTGGTTTGATAATTAAACCTAATTAATTCATCGGGTGTCACCATCACACAAATCGTGTCTTGTGCAATTACATTGAGGGCAATGATGCCAAATAACAGAGCTAGGAGCTTATTCATACTTTTTGGGGGTTTTAAGTTTCTTATTACTAAGACGCAGAAAACAGCCTTGATATTGTTTTGACTTCAAAGTTCAGAGCTTTCTCACTGCTTCTAATTATTTCTCGGACCTCGTATTTTTTCTTTTAAACAAAAAGACTCCTACCTGTTTCTGTACATTTAGGAAATATAACCCCAGCACTTCTCCATGAAAAAAGTCATCCCCACCTTTATTGCCGTCATCCTCTTGCTGGGTGTGTCTTTCACATGGAGCACCTGTACGATGAATACGTTCAACAAAACCAAAGCCTCTGTCCTCCAAGAGGACATTGGAGATGCTGAAAAGTACTATGGAAACTACTGTGCCTCTTGTCATGGGAAGCAAGTGAAGGCGTTTGTGGACAGAGAGAAATGGGTCTATGGAAGTACGCGGAGTGAGATGTTCGACGTGGTGAAAAATGGGGCAGAAGCGGATGGGATGCCAGCGTATGGGGAGGTGATTTCGGATCAGCAAGTGTATGAATTGGTCGATTATATTTTGGCCGCGATAGAGGACAAGAAATCTGCGGATTTTAATACTGGCGCAAATGAAGATGTGGTGTTTGTGTCAGAAGGGATGCGGTTGAAATTGGAGCTGGTGGCAGAAAATTCGGCGTCCCCTTGGGCCATTACACAGAGCCAGGATGGGCGGTTGTTTTATACCGATACATCGGGGAAGTTGTTCTCTCAAAAAGACAGTGTGATTCAAGAAATATCGGGTTTGCCTTCAGTAAAATATAAAGGTCAAGGGGGCTTGATGGATGTCATCCTGCATCCTGATTTCGAGAGCAATCACCGCATGTATTTGACCTATTCTAAACCCAAACCCGACGACGATGGGTACGCGACAACCGCTGTTTTTTCGGGCACACTAGACAACAATGCCATCACCAATGGCAAAGATATTTTCATTGCGGAACCTTATCTGAGTACCAATCACCACTATGGCAGTCGCATGATTTTTGACAAGGACGGCTATTTATTTGTATCCATCGGAGAGCGGGGGAGACGGGACGACAATCCGCAGTACCTGGGCAATGATTTGGGCAAAATCCACCGTTTAAATGATGATGGTTCGGTGCCCGTGGACAATCCCTTTTACAACACGCCTGACGCGAAAAATTCCATTTATTCGTATGGACATCGCAATCCACAAGGTCTTTGCTACAATCCCGCCACAAATAAAATCTACGACAACGAACACGGTCCACGAGGTGGAGATGAAGTGAACCTTATTGAACCGGGGAACAATTATGGCTGGCCCGTCATCACGTATGGGATCAATTATATCGGCACGTCGATTACGGACTTAACCCACCAAGAAGGCATGGAGCAACCGATTCGATATTGGGTTCCCTCGATCGCGACCTGCGGTATGGAAATTGTTACGAGTGACAAATACCCCGCTTGGAAAGGGAATATTTTGTCTGGCTCATTGAAGTTTAATTATCTACACAGAGATGTCTTTGATGAAAACGACGTTTGGATCAAAGAAGAAAAACTGTTCCCCGATATCGGAAGGATGAGAAGCATCGAGCAATGTGCCGATGGCTATCTTTATTTCGGGGTGGAAGCACCTGGTAAGATCTACCGGATTGTGCCTGTATAGGAATCTTCTGGCTTATCTTGTACGTGTGTAAGGGTGTTGATTTTACGGTCGCATTTTGACTGTAGAATACCTTTTACACCTTGTTTTAAATAGAATATCTAACACGTATTTTTCAATGGCTGATCTTCAGGTGCTTACAGAGCGAGAACATGATCGAATTATAGAAATGGCTTGGGAAGATCGCACGCCCTTTGAGGCTATTTTCTTTCAATTTGGATATCCCGAGAATGAAGTCATTAAATTAATGCGAAAGTCGCTGAAAGCGTCGAGCTTCAAGCTTTGGCGTAAGCGTGTGAACAGTGGGGTCAGCCAGAAGCATCTCTACAAGCGCAACGCGGACATGACACGGTTTAAATGTTCGCGTCAAAGCGCCATTTCTGGAAATAAAATCAGCAAACGCTAATTTCAGGAAAATGCTTTCAAATGCGAGGGGATGAAAAAAGAGAACCTGCCTCAAAAAAAATGTCCTGTGTGCAGCCTTCCTTTTACTTGGCGTAAAAAATGGGCAAAGAATTGGGATGAAGTGAAATATTGTAGCGAACGTTGTAGAAGAGCCAAATGAAAGAAGTCAACATTTTATTTCCGAATCAATTGTTTCAAGAATCTCCCCTTTTTGAAAACAATGCCCCCTTTTACCTTGTGGAAGAATTCCTGTTCTTCAAACAGTATCCTTTTCACAAGCAGAAAATCGCATTTCACAGAGCCACGATGAAGCGTTATGCAGATTTTCTTCAAAACGAGAAAAACCTTGAGGTGCACTATGTGGCCTCCACGGATAAGATATCTGACATTAGAGACCTTGTGCCTGCCTTGAAACGTTTAGGCGTCGATCACATCCATTACATCGACCCTGTCGACAACTGGCTTCAAAAAAGACTCAATCAAGGTTTAAGCGAATCCGGCATTCAAGGGACACAGTACCCTTCTCCGATGTTTTTAAATTCAAAAGACGAGCTCGCCGTCTTTTTTAGACGTGATAAAAAGAAATACCACCAAACCACTTTCTACACCGAACAGCGTAAAAAGCGAAACATCTTAATGGATTCCGACGGAAAACCCATGGGAGGGAAGTGGACCTTCGATACAGAGAACAGAAAGAAATACCCTGCAAAAAAAATCCCGCCCGCCATTCATTTTCCCGAGACCGATTCGTATTTCGACGAAGCGACTTCCTATGTCGAGACACATTTCTCACACCATCTTGGAGATCTCACAGCGTATTCATTGTATCCCACTGGTTTTGAAGAGACGAGTGCGTGGCTCGACCAATTTTTCGAGCATCGATTTTCTGAGTTTGGCGTCTATGAAGATGCCATCGTGGCAGAAAACTCTATTTTAAACCACAGTGTTTTGACGCCCATGCTTAATGTGGGGTTAATCACCCCCAAAGAGGTGGTCAACCGTTGCCTGCGCTATGCAGAAATGAACGATGTGCCTCTGAATTCTACAGAAGGTTTTGTAAGACAAATTATAGGATGGAGAGAATTTATCAGAGGTATTTATG
>CAWVRV010000050.1:0-16021 GCA_963932755.1 uncultured Flavobacteriales bacterium
CTGAGGAACAACAGGCGCTTCTACAACAGGCGCTTCTAAAACAGGAATTTCTATTGCAAGAGGAGGGGTTTCAGGAATCGGGTCTGGCGCGTAGTTAATCACGAGTGCATCGTCTATTTCTTCTGAGGCATTGTCTGAAATAACCGGAATTGAATTGTCCGAAGGAGTAAAACTAGAAACAACCACGTCCGTATGAAGAGGTGGGAAAACACTCATTAAAGTGTTTGAGGATACGGGTTCCGTGAGCATCCAAGCACCTCCTAACGCGAGTGGAATTGCAACAACCGCTGCGACTCTTGCCAAACGAACTCTGAGAGGAATGACTTTCGATTTTGGGGCAACCTTCTTGTCCGAAGGTGGTGTGACGGGTGCTTCAACGACAGGCGCGACAATGACAGGCAGATCAGATGTCAGCTCTCGTGTCGCCAATGGAATCCGAGCGTGGCCAAATGAGCCCAGCATTCTCACCAATTCTGCATCGGGGAGAAAACGAACCAAACCATCGTCACTTGTGTAAAGTCTTCCCAGTCTAGGGATTTCAATCGGCCTGCCGCTTTTGAGCTCTTCGATCATGTTGCTCGCCTCAGACGCAACAAGCTTCATTGCCTCAGTATAGTCCAAACCCTTTGCGCGCATGATTTCTTGAGCGAGCAAACCATCGTTGTAAACGAGGTTTGGGTTAAATAAAACATCACGGGATGGAGGAACCATTTCTTCCTTATCCTCATCGTACCAAGCTGTTCTTTCATTACATACGAATCCCCCCAAGTCAGGGATAATTACGCAATCGTAATCTAGAAACATGCCGGGAAGTAGTGCGCGTGTGTACTTAAAGTCCATAAGGGCAATATAGCCATGTAAAACGCACCATTTACCTTGCGCTTAAATAGGTTTTCAACCATCCATTAAGGCTATCTTAACAGCGCCAAATGACCGTGAATTAAATGAGGTCCGTCCTGGTCTTCATAACGAAGCGTATAGAGATAGACCCCATCTGCACAGAAATGTGTCTCATTTTGAAAAGCCCCAGTCCAAACCTCTTCTGCATCTTCAGAATAGTAAACTTCCTCTCCCCATCTGTTGTAAACAATAAGTCTGTAGCCTTGTAATCTGATGCCTTCAACGAAAAACACATCGTTGATTCCATCGTTATTTGGTGTAAAAGAAGTGGGAACGAATATCGGATAGAAGATGTCCAAAAACGTAGAATCCGTGCCTTCACAACCGGTTTCGTCTGTCGCGTGAAAGACATACCACCCCGGCTCCAAAGAGGTGACTTCGGGCATGGGACAGAAAGAACAACTTAAATTTTCGGCGGGAGTCCACCAATATGTATCGCCCGAAGTGGACCCGAGAAGCCTGACCTGATCTAACCATTCTACGTCTCGATCTGGACCTGCATCCACGATTGGAGGTTGGCCTACATACACTGTGAGTTCATCACTTGCTGTACATCCATTTGAATCCGTCACGTACACTGTAAATGTCGTGGTCAAACTCGGGAAGACAACTGTTTCGTCGCTGGTTGATTGAGACACGAGTGGAGAGGGCGACCAATTAAAGGTCGATCCATTTGGGTCTCCTCCCGAAGCGCTGACAGCAAACTCATCTCCTCGACAAATACTCCCGCTTTCTGAAGCTACCGCAGTAGGGACGATCACGGAAACAGAAATTTCATCCATCCCTATTCCGCATATGTTTTGGATGGCCACTGTATATGTAATGTCTGAGGTGGGAGAGGCGTATGGGTTTTGGACATTCGATGAATTCAACGATGTCGTCGGTTCCCAAAGCCATGCGTCACCCACTCCACCGGGCAAAGAAGTGCCAAACCCTGTACAAATCTCAATGGGCTCATACACCTGACCCCCTGGCGCAGAGGGTACAACTGTCAACTGTATGGTTTGTGTGTCGCTACATCCGAATTCATCACTTACAGTCACCGTGTACCCTGTCGTAACATTTGGGGAGGCGGAGACGGAGGGTTCTGAGGGGTCGTCTAATCCGCCCGGAGGAAACCACGAATATTCAACACCGCCTGAAGCAACAAGCTGAACATTGTCCCCCAAACAAATGGTGGTCGCCGGAGTATTAACCTCTGCTTCAACAAAGCCTACCTCCACAGTTACCTCAGCTTGTCCAGCACCACAACCATTTTCATCGAACACTGTGTAAGTCGTCGTTTCTGTGGGAGTCGCAATAGGGTTAGGGATGTCTGTCGCACTAAGTGTGGGGTCGGCAAGCCAGAACAAAGCATCAGTCCCCCAAGCATTTAGCTGGACTTGGTCCCCGGGACAAATGGGAAGCACCAAATCAACTGTAGGCGCAATTGGGTCTTCTATGGTGAGCTCTAAATTCGCTGTTTGGGGATCTAAACATCCTTGTGGATCAGAAACTGTCAGAGACACAATCCAATCACCCGAAGAAGCATACGTATGGTTTGGTTCGAATTCTTCGCTGAACTCTCCATCACCGAATTGCCACAAATAGATTCCCCCGCCTTGTGAGTTGTTGACAAATTGAAGGGGTTCGTCAGGACAAATAATTTCTGGGGCCACCAAGTCGATATCAACATTGATGAGGCCCAACTCAAATTTAAACAATCCCAGATTGCAATTGAAACTGTCGTTTGTATTGCTCCATGCGCCGGGAGTCGTCGGAAAGTCACTGTTTCCACCACACCCTGCACAAACCGCCTGGTACACTGTTCCGTTTTTATCAAATCGAGACGTTCCTCCGTCCACGTGTTCCGCTGAAGTAGATCCCCCAAAATAAGTGCCATAGACAAAAGATTCTGCGCCCGGATTGAGCATCCCTAACCAGAAATCGCTGTCATCGGTATTCCATTGATAGGCATCCGCCGAGATGGGCATTCCCCCAGTGCCTCCAAAACTTGCATAAGGAGAGTTTCCTGTATTTGTATTTCCGCCCCAACCACTCATGTAAATTTGGCCACAATCACTCACCAGAAAAGCGGTAGGACTAATGTCAATATTCCCGGAATTATTAGGGTTTCCAACCCGAGTATGCCAAAGCAAGTTCTGCAAGTTTTCATCGAAGCATGCCACAAATTGACCTGCGTTTGGGCTCGTGTCATAGACGTCGCCTACAAGGGGGGTGTCGCCTTCGGTTTGGCCATAAAGATAAATGCGGTCATTGTCGTCAAGCTGAACGAAGTAAGACTGATCGTATTCGCTGCTTCCAAAATATGTGCTGGCGATCGGCGTACCGCCTCCGTTGGGAAATCGGGTAACAAAGGCATCTACTACACCTCCGAAAACGAACTGATATGACGAGCCCAAAGCGGGGTAATCGGTACTCCTCGTTCCTCCACAAACGACAGGTTCAAAAGCCGCAGTAAACTGAACTCCATAAGCGGCGTCCGCTTGGGAGCCACCCACATAAGACGACCATTCAAGCGCGCCCAGGTCTGGACTCATCCGGAAAAGAACGCCATCTGTAGTTCCTCCATTGTAACTGGGGTAAGGACCCTGAATCATGGGGAAGTTCGTGCTCGATGTGACCGTTGCAATCCAAGGCCTGTCCAGTTCATCTACATTCACTTCGCCCCTGAAAACATCTCCATAATTGTAATTAAGCATGGCTCCTGAGTTTATCCCGTCGTTCCCCGTGCCGCCCACATAGGTGCCATTTAAAAGCCCCATCGTACCTGAAGAAAACTTCAAGATGAAGAGGTCTGAACCATTTCCAAAGTCACCTGGGAAGAAGCAACAACCTGCCAGATTTTGGGTTGGGCCACCATTGAATGTTCCATCATAAGCTCCTGCGGTGATCGGAAAATTTGAGGAACCAGTCGTTCCAAAGACATAAAAATCTCCATTCGAATCCGCGACGATAGATGAGGTAATATCCATCCCATCTCCTCCGGCAATGGTGCTATATTCAAGGGCCGCGCCGTCGGCAGAAAATACTGAAACACCGATGTCGAAAGGGCCGTTCCCCGCAGCGAAAGTGGTCGAAACCGCTCCAGCCGTAGTAGGGTAAACCCCCATGCCCCCATCCCACAGAGCTGCGCCAGTAATCGAGCGACCATCGTCATCGAACGCTGCTGTAAATCCCCAATTTGCCTGAGTAGCGCCGATAAATGATCCAAATACGATATCTGGATCGATGATTAATTTCTTTGATTCGTCATAGTCTCCCAAAGCGAAGGACACTTCTGTTCTCCCGTCTTGAAGACGTTCAGTCCTGTATTCACATTCGACTGTTACCATTTTTGAGCCCACAAGCTGATATGCAAAAGGAACGCCTTCGACCACGTCACCGACCGCTCCCATTTTGTGGAGCAATGACCCGTCGGGCCTGATGCTGATTTCTGTACCCTCGTGAATAAGTGTTATGACTGATGGATCTGCTCCTGGCGCGACGACCCAATCGTACTTGAGTTTCTGAGCCCCTCTCTTCCTCCCATCCATGATCAGGTTTATTCCAGGCCAAACCCCATCGTACCTCACTTGTCCTACAGGGATTAAACCCGTGACCCATTTGGATTGATCAGACCCTCGATAGTAATTGACTTTGTGACCCAATTGATGTCTGCCGGACTTAAACGCATCCGTGTTGCCATCTTTAAAACGGACTCTCCAGGCGTGAGAATCCAAAGATTCCGGAGCGCCACCCCCATCTCCGTCGACGTTTCTGTGGCTCCACAAATCGTCATATCCTTGTCCCGCTAACCAAGCCGTCCACCCTGAATCCTCCATCCAAAATACGCCGCCATTTAAATTTGCCCGATAGTGAATGAAATCATCCCATTGCCCCGAGTTTGGCACAAATGCCAAATCTGAAGAATGGGTTGTTTGAACTTCTTGCGCATACAAACCAGCCCCTAGGCAGAGGTATAGGTATAGGAACAGAAAAGCAAAATAAATATGTTTAATAACGCCTGTCATTTAAGTAAATCGGATAACAATCTCATCTCTAATATAGGGGACATTCGTTCGTGAAGCACCCTGTAAACAGATTCAGCAATGGGCATGTCAACATTCAAGCGCTTATTCATTTCATAGATGCCCTTTGATCCTGTCATCCCTTCTGCAACCATCTTCATTTCTATAACAGCGGCCTTGACTGTATAGCCTTGGCCCACCATCATGCCAAGCGTTCGGTTGCGACTGTTTACGCTATATGCGGTCACCAGCAAGTCACCCAGATACGGACTGCTCTTAATATCTCTGTCGATATCATGCGCTGTGTCGATAAATCTTTTCATCTCAATGGCTGCGTTTGAGATGAGGACCGAAATAAAATTATCGCCATAATCCAAACCTCGCGCAAGTCCTGCGCCTATCGCATAGACATTCTTAAGTACGGCTGCGAGTTCTGCGCCGAAAACATCATCCGATGTACTCACATTTATATATCTCGTCCTTAAAAGCGGAGCAAATAATGCGGCGTTATCTACTTTTGGACACGCGACGGTTAAATAGGACAACCGCTCTCGGGCCACTTCTTCTGCGTGACAGGGGCCACAAATAATTCCAATTCTGTTATAAGGGATGTCAAATCTTTTGTGCAGATATCTCGCAGGAATAGAATTGTACTTCGGAATCATACCCTTAATCGCTGAAAAGAACAATTTATTATTCATCTCGACAGGCACTTCGTTACCGAACGCTTCATCAAAAGCTTTATCTATATACATGGAAGGAATGGCGATGATCACAACATCACTCGCGCTTATGACGTCCCTCATGTTGCTTGAAAGCTTCAGCTTATCTGTCGGGAGCTGAATGCTTTGGATGTACTTCGGGTTGCTCCCAAATTTTTCTATATGCTGAAGGGTGTCCTCGGTCCTTACCCACCAATTCAGTGCTTCAACATTTTCACAAAGTATTTTTGCGAGAGCTGTGGCCCAACTTCCACTCCCTAAAAGTCCTATCCTCATTAGTTCTGACATATCGGCGAAGATAAAACGTTCAGGTTTTTACTCTGACAGGTATATAAGAAGTTGCTGTCCCACCCGTAATTTTACATCGTTCATTCCGTTCCAAGCTTGTAAATCAAAAACCCTCACATCATATTTAATGGCAATAGACCCAAGCATCTCGCCTTCGAGAACTTGATGAACCGCGACACTTTCTTCAGCTCTCAGGATTTTTGCTGTCGTCCGTCTGTTTTCCTGATGCTTTTCCTCACTGCAGTCTACATCACTCCCGCATTCGTTAAGCGGAAACTGTTCACTGGCTCCAAACGAAATTAACCGCCCAGCTGCTACGCCTAGAGAAATGAGTTTTTCCTTCACCGCAGACGCTCTGTTAGCCGAAAGTTCATCGTTAAACCCAGATGTAGCACGTGTGTCACAATGGGAAATAAGGAGAACGCTTACGTCCATGTTCCCGAGCATATAGGTCGCAAACCGCGCAAGCTCAGAAAGTTCTGCTTCCCTCACTACAGATCGATTGTAATCCCATTGGATTTTTAATTCCACCATTTTCCCCGGTTCGAGTGGATCTACAACTGCTCCATCAATACAGGTCATATATTCACATGAGTCATCTTCATCCGTGGCTTTGGGGTCGAAGTTACAGGCATGTATTGAAGTACATCCAGAGATTTCATCTACATCACACACGCCGTCTCCGTCACCATCTTCAATACATGTTCCGTCGCAATCAAATTTCCCATCTGAATAAACACACGTGTCATCTTCGAGAAGGGCATCGGGCTCATAATTGCATGCCGTCGCATCCTTGCATCCAACCTCAATAATCATTGGGATTCTAACGACAATTGTAAACTCTTTGATGTCTTGATCTGAGGGAACTTCAAACAATTCTGGCGTATATCCAGCACTTCCGGGGCAATTAATTAGATAATTCGCCCCGCGTTCTACAACAGTGCTCCACTCCCCCATTTCGTTTGAAACGAACCCTTGGTCTGCGACATCGGTGTCTCCTAAATAAGAACGGATGGTGACGAGATCCGTGACAAGTCCTGGCCAAATGCTGCCATCAGAATCGTGAAGTGTCTGTACGTGAAGAATCACATCTGAGTCATAACCATGGTAGTGATAGAGGGCGTCTACTCCCGTTCTGTCTGAGCTGAAATATCCCCCATCACCCGTCTCGTCTAACAGCACCCCAAAGTCGTCGCGGGGAGAGTTAATCGGGTACGGCAATCTGTCATTTATCTCAGACCAGGCACCTGAAGCACTTTGCTTTGTTGCATAGACAATATCTAGTCCACCTAACGACAAATGTCCATCGCTGCTGAAGTACAGTGTGTCTGCGTGCCTCAAAGACGGGAACGCTTCATCTTCACTTGTATTTACTTCGCTTCCACAATTTTTTGGGGTCCCCCATCCATCACCTTCTCTATCTACACACCACAAGTCCATTCCTCCATAGCCGCCAGGTTTATCTGAAGTAAAATACAGAGAATTCCCACTTGGAGAATATGCTGGATGTGCAAACATGTATCTCTCATCGCAAAATCTCAGTCGGTTTCCTGTCTCCCAATTAAGCTGACCTAAAGAATCTGTGACCAATCTCGCGTCAAACAACTGAATCGATTTTAAATCTTCCGAACCAGCCTCTCGCACTAAGTTCTCTTTGAAGGATAATTTCTCTTTGACATATGTCTTAGAAATCACACCTGTCGAGTCTCCTTTTTGATAGGCGACAAACCCATCGTGAAGGTCGGTGTTTAAACTCTCCACCGGCTTTGCTTTTAAAAGGATAGGGGAATCTAGTCCAGCTGTATCCACAATCACGGCCTCCCACAAATCCATCAATCGATTTCCTGTGTAATTGTCGTATTGCGTTTCCGCGCCCCTCCGTTGAGAAAACTTTCGGGGTCGCTCAGCTGTAAAGTACAATTTATCTCCAATAACAAAGGGTGAGGCAGCACTGACTATTTGTAGCCCATTCTCCTCTATGCTTTGAATTTCTACTGTCCTAAGTCTATAATTTACACTGTCCTTTTGACGTTCGTTTAACTGGCCGATTGAGGCAAGTCTCTTTTTTGACGTTTCGGCGTCAGGGCTCCCTTTCAGGTCTGAAGATTCGTAAAGACTTCTGGCCTCATCATATCGACCCAATGCAAGCAATGTCTCAGCCATGTCAAATTTCATCTCATCCGTAAGACCCCCGAATGCGATGATGGAGTCCATACACACAAGCGCGCGTTCGTGCGCATTAAGTTTCTGATATATTTCAGCGAGCGACTGATACGATTCTTGACGTTTGTTGCCTTGAAGGGCGCGTTCAAATTGCTCAGCGGCTTCAGTATATTCCCCTCGGTTTGCAAGCGCTTCGCCCTCGAGGTAATAATGCGTTGAACACCCTGTGAGGGATGTAATTCCGAGTATCAAGGCCAAACCAATAAGCCAAACCCCGTTCTGTGTCATAAAATATCTCATTAGAAATAGCGTGGGTTTTGAATGAGTGGTGTCTGGCCACCTAAATTAAATCCGAGTTGAATTTCATGTGTGGATCCGAGTGCATCCTGAAGTCCGGATCCCATAAAGTCGTAGGCATAACCCAACCGAAGATTGTAAGGGAGTGCGACTTCGATCGATGCGACAATCACAGATTGCGTTCTGTAACCTACCCCCAACCAAACTTGGGTGCCGCCCGGGCCGTCCTCCATAAGGAGTGCGTGGAGATTAATATCTGCCGTTAATGGAGCACCCTCTGTGGACCTAATCATTATGCTGGGTTTAAGCTCTATGCCTAATGGTGTTTTTACCACACCGCCGCCATAGGCATACATGTGCCTTTTGTAAAACCGTACATTTGGATCCGAGCGCAGAACATCGTCAGAAGCATAGAAGTCTGGGATAGATACGCCTCCGAACCACCTGCCGGATGTTGCTGAGAAAAAAGCGCCAAATCCCAGCGTTAAAAACCCTTCTTTCACATTTCCTCCATCATAGACTGGGTCTCCATCATCCCACACCACCAAATCATCCAACGCTGCGGTATACCCAACATATCCGCCCCTCAATCCGAAGGATATTTTACCCAGCCTCGTTCTTAAGTGATACGACAAATCTGCCGACAGCGTCCGCTCCTTCGTGATGCCTATTCGATCGGTGGTCACCATTAATCCAAGCCCGATAGGAGCCTTTTCTAACAAGCCATCAACACAAAGGACTTGCGTTGTCGGAGCGCCCTCTACGGACCACTGATTGCGATACATTGCAGTCGTTTGCACGTAGCTGTGCGCCCCAGCATATGCCGGGTTTAACATCAGGGCATTAAAATTATATTGACTTGCGAGATAGTCTTGCTGGGCCGTGAGTGGTGTCTGCTGTAACAAGACCATACCCATTCCCAGAACGAGTAGTTTTTTTATTTCTTTTCTCATCTTCTTAAATCTAAATAGGTTGAAAATGATTCTCCCAACGCTTCAAACACGACGAAATAGGTTCCTTGCGGAAGGTCTTCACCACTCTCGTTCGTCCCTTCCCATTCGTTTCTATAATTGTCATCTTCAAAGACCAACGATCCCCAGCGGTTAATGACTCTCATTTTCGTGTCCTCTAACCAGTCACATTGAATGTCCCCCGGCTCAGAATTTACAGATGGCCCTATGCCTTGGATGACAAATGCATCATTCAAACCATCCCCATTGGGTGTTATTCCCGTAGGCATTTCAGGATTAAGAACGGATTCCTGTACCGTGATGTACTGCTTGGCTGACCCTTGATTTCCACAGGCATCCACGAAGTAATATGTTCTTTCTTTAATACAGGCTTGTTCCTCACAATTCCCCTCAACGACAACATCAACACAGTCTATCGGAACGACCTCTCCAGAACTACAATCATCAAACTCCAATCCCTCAAACATCTCCAAACAATCAGGCACTTCGTATGCACATTGATAAAACAGTGAGTCCAGTGGCGTAAGAAGTATGGGTGGGTCTTCGTCAAGGAAAGTAATAGACTGCGTTTGAGTTGCTTGATTTCCCGAATTGTCGGAAATAATAAACGTTCTCGTAATTAAAGTGTTGTTTGCGCAGGGTTGAAAATCAAATCCTAAATCGTAATTTACTAAATAGGCATTCGGGTCGCAATCGTCGTCATAAGAGACTGCGTCGTCGGGATAGCCGTCTCCACAAGCAACCACCAAATTTTCTGGAAAGCTCGTGAAATATGGCGGCTCTGTATCTACAATACTTACAACAACCTCAGATTCTGAACTGTTTCCACATGCATCCGTCGCAGTGTAAGTCGTTGTCGAAATAAGCTCATTGTCAGAAAGTTCACCTGTCTCGACAAGTGTTTCTGTCAATGTTGGATTCTCGTCACAATTGTCTATTACAACTGGACCTTCTAAATTCAAAGGTTGTCCGCATTCAATCTCAAATCCTTCAGTAGGTACTGTTATAATGGGAGCTTCCGTGTCTTCAACTGTGATCGTGATGACATGAGGCTCACTCATATTGCCACATGCATCTTCGACGATAAATGTTTTTTCTACTGTGTAGTTTTGAGGACAAAGCCCTGTTGTTGTGGTCTCATTTTCAATTAAAAAAGCGCCAACGTTACAACCGTCGTCAAAGGTAGGAAGATCTAACAAAGCGAGATCTATGGCAACCGTGTTGTCGCATTGTATTGTGAGATCTGTTAACTCGGCTATAAACTGGGGGGGCTGTGCATCTAAGACCGCTATTGTAAAAGTCTGTGTGTCTGTGTTTCCACAAGCATCTGTGGAAATTGCATCCCTCGTTAATGTCATGTTATAGGGACAGTCGTGGGTAATTATTGTTGGCTCACCGTCCCAAATAACAGGAGCTGATGAGCACATGTCAAAAGCGCCAATTTCTGGCCACACGACATCGCCTACACAATTAAAAACCTCGGATACAATTGGTATAAAAATGATTTCAGGCTCTGTCGTATCCACAACATTTACGACGTGGGTGTCTTGCGTGAAATTGCCACAAGCATCTGTTAAGGTAAAAGTCCAAATGAACGATTTTTCTGCGGAACATACTGTTGACTCAACAATTTGCATTGTGTTGATTAAAGTGGGTGTCTCGCAATCATCCGCGAACTCAATTCCGAAGGACCCGTCTTTTAAGTATACTTCTAGATCCCAAACATCACACTCTATTTGGACCGTTGGAGTCACAAAAGAAAACGTAGGATCGGTTACATCTTTTACCTCAATGACTTGAGTCTCACAAATAAATCCTGCGCCCAATGACCCGCATGAAATATCGAGTGGGTTTCCTGTATCATAAACAAATGTTCTGGTAATTCTTCTTAGAACGCCCGGATATGTTGCTGAAACACAACCAAGCTCTTCTATTTCCACATCAATAGGGAGGGTAAGCTCATAAACAATGCTGGGGTCTGAACAATCCGAAATTGTTACGCCATCAGTATTTTGATAAAGAAATTCATCGTCTTCATCTATACATTCCCAGGTCAAATCTGCAGGAATGGTCATGCAAGTTTGGGCTTGAATATGAGGCGAAAAAAGGACGAGAATCACAAACATTGTGAGTGCAACAGACAATATCCGGTGGCTTAATAATTGTGTCATATCTACTTTGTATTCAGTGGTAAGATAGGTGAAAATTATAAGTTGAATTTATGGGTAACTTTACACCCTTGTAATGCGCAAAATAAAGACGGATAAATGAGCCAAGAAGACGGATTGAAAAAAGTAATTAGTCATGCAAAAGAGTATGGCTTTGTTTTTCCAAGTAGTGAGATCTACGATGGACTGAGTGCCGCATATGACTACGGGCAGCTTGGTAGCGAGCTTAAAAACAACATCAAAAATTACTGGTGGACAGCTATGGTTCGTATGAATGACAATATCGTGGGGATTGATGCGGCGATATTTATGCATCCAAAAACGTGGAAAGCTTCAGGTCACGTGGACGCTTTTAACGACCCACTTATCGACAACAAGGACAGCAAAAAACGATACCGAGCAGATGTGTTGATTGAGGATCACATTGCAAAGATTGACAAGAAGATTGACAAGGACGTGGCAAAGGGCCTTAAGCGCTTTGGGGACAGCTTTAACGAAGCAGAATTTCGCGCGACGAACACAAACGTACTCCGGAGACAGAAGACAATAGACGACATAAACGACAGGTTTAAGGACGCGATGAACGCAGAAAACCTCGATGCTGTAAAATCGCTCATTGAGGAGTTGGAAATCGTTTGTCCTGTGAGTGGGTCGAAAAACTGGACCGATGTGCGTCAATTTAACTTGATGTTTAACACGGAGTTGGGTGCTGTAAGTGGAGATTCAGGCATCATATATCTCCGCCCAGAAACCGCGCAAGGCATTTTCGTGAACTTCTTAAATGTGCAGAAGAGCGGCCGCATGAAACTTCCCTTCGGGATCGCCCAAATAGGGAAGGCGTTCCGGAATGAAATTATCGCGCGACAATTCATTTTCCGCATGCGTGAATTTGAACAAATGGAGATGCAGTTCTTTGTCAAGCCTGGAACGCAAGCAGAGTGGTATGAACATTGGAAAGCAGAGCGTAAAAAATGGCACGCATCTCTGGGATTGGGAGATGAAAACTACCGATTTCACAATCACATTAAACTCGCACACTACGCCGATGCAGCTTGTGACATCGAATTCAACTTCCCTATGGGTTTCAAAGAGCTTGAGGGGGTTCACTCACGCACGGACTTCGATCTTAAAAGCCACGAGGAGCACAGCGGTAAAAAACTTCGCTTCTTCGATCCTGAAACAAAAGAGAGCTTCGTTCCTTACGTCGTAGAAACGTCGATCGGGCTTGACCGCATGTTTCTCGCAGTACTTAGTAACTCATACAATGAAGAAGATTTGGGCGAGGGCAATACACGTACTGTATTGAAGATTCCTTATGCGCTTGCTCCAGTAAAAGTGGCAATCCTACCCCTCGTGAAAAAGGACGGGCTTCCTGAGAAAGCAGAAGAGATTCTTAAAATCCTACGAATCAACCACAACGTGCAATATGACGCAAAAGACGGAATTGGAAGACGCTACCGCCGACAAGATGCAATAGGCACACCACTATGTATTACGATAGATCACGACTCCTTAGAAGACAATGCGGTCACCGTGAGAGAGCGTGACGGAATGACTCAGGAGCGCATTGCGATTTCAGATATTGCTTCTTACGTAGATGCACGCGTATCTATGACGACGCTTTTCTCTTAAAAAACATAGAACATGAATCTTTCTGATTTAAACATCAAAGGCCGTAGAGTGCTCGTGAGAGTTGATTTTAACGTGCCATTAGATCATTCATTGGCGGTTCAGGACGACACGCGAATTCGAAGGGCGCTTCCCACCATCAATGCGCTACTTGAAGGCGGGGCATCCGTCGTTTTGATGAGCCATTTGGGGCGACCTAAAGGGAAATCGAAAGCGCTAAGCCTACAAAATATATTGCCTTGTCTCGAACAATTGTTAGGGAAACCTGTCAAGTTTGCGGAGGATTGTGTGGGCGATTCCGCATTAGACATTACTCAGAATTTAATTGCTGGAGAAATTGCGCTCTTAGAAAACCTGAGATTTCATCCCGAAGAAAAAGAGGGTGACGAATTTTTTGCGGGACAGCTCGCAGAAAACGGAGATGTCTATGTAAATGACGCCTTCGGAACAGCTCACAGAGCTCATGCTTCCACCTCTATTGTCACGCGGTTCTTCCCTGAAGACAAAGCATTTGGAACCCTCATGGTCGCTGAGATAGAGGCGCTTAAAAAAGTAATGGCTGAACCTACCAAACCGCTTCTTGCGATTATCGGAGGCGCGAAAGTGAGTAGCAAACTCGCCATCCTAGAAAACATGGTTGAAGGTGTGGACAGGCTTATGATAGGCGGTGGAATGGCATACACATTCATTTTGGCAAATGGAGGAAGCGTAGGCGCAAGCCTAGTGGAGGAAGAGATGGTTGAAAGAGCCAAGGCGATTTTAGAAAAAGCAATCGCGCACAATACTGAAGTGCTTCTCCCAATTGATTCTGTTTGTGGAGATCGATTTTCTGAGGACGCGAATTTTGACATCTGTAACTCTTCTGAAATTAAAGATGGCTGGATGGGGTTAGATATCGGTCCGAAAGCGTGTGCTGAATTCGAGGAAGCCGTGAGAACAAGCAAAACCATACTTTGGAATGGGCCGATGGGTGTCTTTGAATTTTCTGCGTGTGCAAAAGGCACGTTTACGGTCGCAGAGGCGATGAAAAACGCAACAGAAAATGGCGCCTACACACTTGTCGGTGGAGGAGACTCCGTTGCGGCTTTAAATGCTGCTGGGTTTGCAGGGGATGTGAGCTACATAAGTACGGGAGGTGGAGCCATGTTAGAGTATCTCGAAGGAAAAACACTTCCTGGCATCAAGGCAATCGAAGAATAAAAATCGCGCCTCAAGGGTCAGCGCTCTAAAATCTCATTCATCACGAACATGCTCTTTACCTGAGCGATGTTGTCCATTGCCGCTATTTTTCGTGTGATAAACTTGTGATAGTGATCCATATCTGGAACATGAACTTCAAGCATATAGTCCGAAGATCCTGTGAGGTGGTAGCATGACTTCACCTCCCTGTAGCTTCCAATATCGTGTTCAAATTCTTCCAACGCCACGCGTTCGTGTAGTTTAAGATTGACACTACAAAAGGCACGAATTTCAAGACCCATCTTCTTTCTGTCAATCTTCACGGTATATCCCTGAATGATGCCGTCACTCTCCAGGCGCTTTACACGCGCAAATACGGCACTGCGACTTAATCCCGTCAGGTCGCTTAAGTCTTGCATGCTGCACCTGCCATCAAACTCCAAATGCTCTACAATTGTGCGGTCAAGTGTGTCAACTAAGTTCATTTGTTCTGTTTATAACTCTTTTCACAGCACAAAATAGAACAAAACGAACTAATTTCAATCATTTTTGCACATTTGTTCGGTTCAAGTAACAAGGTTCGATCGTTTTGGGTAGTTTTATCTCTATGAAGACACATTTGGAAACAAGAGCATTGTTTGCGGGCTACAACCCAGCTGACAATCACGGTGCGGTAAAACCACCTATTCATCCCGCTTCAACATTCGTTTTTCCAAGCGCAGCCATCGGAGCAGCACATATGGAAACAGCGTATGGTGTAGAGGGTGCTGAAACTCCACCAGAGGGTGGATTTATATACAGCCGTCTAGGGAATCCGACATTAAGTGTCGCTGAAACAAGGCTTGCAGCATGGGATGAGTCAGAGGCCGCTGCGGTATTTTCTAGCGGAATGTCTGCGATAAGCACCACCTTATTTGCATGGACTGGATCAGAAAGAGCGCTTTGGTATGTCGGGCCTCTTTATGGTGGAACGCAACATATTGTAGATGACATCTTGCCATCAATGGGGGTTTCTGTTAGAAAACTGGAGAGCTTGGATGACTTGGCGCTTATGGGCGAAGAAGATGGCTTTCCTGGAATGATCTTTCTCGAAACACCTGCCAATCCTACGCTACAAATACACAGCATAAAGGTTGCGACAGATTGGGCAAAGGCCCGAACTTCTGATGACCACCGAATTGTCGTGGCTGTTGACAACACATTCCTGGGTCCTATTCTCCAGCGGCCCTTAGAATTAGGTGCAGATTTGAATATTTATTCGGCAACCAAATATATCGGAGGCCACAGCGATCTTGTCGCAGGCGCTGTAAGTGGTGAAAGCGAGGCCATGGCGAAAGTGTTTGAGTACAGAACCTTTTTAGGGGGTATGGCGGACCCTCACACAAGCTGGATGCTCGCACGCTCGATGGAAACATTGGCGATACGCGTGGAGCGTCAGTCTCGCTCTGCACGTCAAGTCCTGGACCATATTCAAAAGACACCTGGCGTGCCAATCAAGGGCATAAATAAAATATTCTCGGCTTGGACAGAGGATTTGGCAGGGTCTGGAGATTATAAATCTGCAGGAATTGCACAAGCGCAACAAGTAAACGGAGGAGGTATGTTTGCCATGGAGCTGCCCGGAGGACGCAAAGCTGCGTTTGCATTCCTCGATTCTCTTCAACACTTTAAACTTGCAGTGAGCTTAGGTTCTA
>CAWVRV010000051.1:0-15780 GCA_963932755.1 uncultured Flavobacteriales bacterium
GTTAAGCCTGCCGCTAGCGTTCATCCTGAGCCAGGATCAAACTCTCCATTGTAAGTTATAATCCATAATTGACTCTCATAAAAATTAACGTTGGAACATCATCTCCGAAGAGAAGATGTTAAAAACACCAGTAAGTAAACTTACATGGTGTACCTATCTCAATTAAGAGATAGGATTTGGGCTGCTGCATCAAGTCAAAGAACTTTATATTCAAATCAGCTCCGAGGAGCTTCATAAATTACTTCTTTCAAAGCGGACGACAAAGGTATCACAGGATTTTAATTCTGCAACTTAAAAGTTAAAAAATTTTCAACTCTTATTTCACGTCCGTTTGTAGAAAAAACAAATTGCTTTCCTTTGAAAGCGGCCGCAAAGATACTGCACTTTTTTAATAGTGCAAGTTAAAAGTGATTTTTATTTCAACCTTCTTAAGTCATCCGTTTGTCAAAAAACTCACCTTCCTTCGAAAGCGGTGGCAAATTTACACTAGGTTTTCTCACTTACAAGATGTTTGTTACTTTATTTTCTGAGTTTCGTCAATTAACCTCTCTAAGTCCAGGTATAGCTGAGAAATATCTTCCTCTTTCGTGCCATCATAGAACCCCCTAAGCCTGCCCTGAGGATCGACCAGTACGACGTTCTCAGTATGCACAAAGTCTTGATAACCACCATCCCCCTCGTCCAAACAAGCGAAATAGCTCTTCCTGGCCAATGTATATATCTCATCCTTTGGTCCAGTGAGAAACCACCACAAAGATGGGTCTGCATCGTACTTATCGGCATATTTGGAGAGGACCGACACACTGTCCGCAACAGGGGTGACTGAATGACTAAGGATGCGAACTCCATCAGGCAGACGGTCATGAATCAGTTTTATGTTACTTGTCATCAACGGGCAAATCGTGGCGCATCTCGTGAAAAAGAAGTCTACAATAAGAATTGAACCCGCTACATCTGACAAAGAAACGGTGTCACCAAGTTGATTTATGAGCGTGAAATCAGCAATTCGATGGTCATCCTCTGATCGTAAACTGGGATCAACGAGGGCTGGATTAATTTGAGAAGGCTGATAAATAGGTAGCCTTTCTTCAACGCGTAATAAAAAAAAGTAAGTATACAAAATAGCACTTGAGGCTATTGTCACAAAAAGTACGATGGCTTGTTTGCTCCCCATAAGAATTAATTAGATGAATGATAGACTTGAATTCCTGACACAAATGTTCTGAGCGTTTTTGCTTCTAAAATTTGATCTGGGTCAACTGTGAGGAGATTGCGGTCCATCACGACAAGGTCTGCCCACTTGCCTACCTCTATAGATCCTACATCATCTTCGTGGAAATTTGCAATCGCAGCCCAAAGAGTCATTCCGTAAATGGCGGATTCTCTGGTAAGGCTTTGGTCTATATGATAGCCTTCTGAGGGGAACCCCTCAGAATCTTTCCTCACTGTAGCTGCATAGAAGGTTTTACGTGGATCAATATCCTCTACAGGCATATCTGTACCTAAAGGAAGAATTCCAATTGCGTTTTGCAGATCGCGGTAAGTGTAGGCTGTCCTTATTCTATTTCTTCCAAGACGTTCCCCGGCCCAATACATATCAGAAGTCGCATGTGTAGGTTGTACTGAAGGGATGATGCTCGCTGATGAGAATAAAGGCAAGTCCGAAGGAGAGACGACCTGAGCGTGCTCAATGCGCCACCTTTTGTCATTTTGACCTCCCAGAACAGCGTTATATAGGTTGAGTACATTTCTGACTGCAGAATCGCCGATGCAATGTGTTGCCACTTGAAAGCCTCGCTCGTATGCCAAATCTAGGTTTGCACGAAACTCCGCGGAATCCTGAAAAATAAAGCCACTGTGAGATGGGCGGTCTGAATAAGGCTCCAAAAGGGCGGCACCACGAGAACCTAAGGATCCATCCATATAAAATTTAATGGATTGCGCAATTAAGCGGTCTGATCGATGTGGCCCTTTTGCGAAAGCAGAATCTAGATTGGGCTGTGTTCCACTTGCCATGGCAACGACCCTAATGTGAAGGTCTCCTGACCTGTGAAGCGAATCTATCCTTCTGATATCCGACACATCTAAACCAGCATCCACCACCGTAGTCAAACCCAAAGCAAAAAGATCATGTTGTGCCTGAATAAGCGCTGCGTCTTTTGTAGGACCATCATGGGGAGGGATGAATACCAAAAGAGAATCCGCTGCGCCATCTATGAGGACGCCCGAAGGAGATCCATCTTCAAGCGAAATCATTTCGCCACCTTGAATAAAGCGTACATCAGACATCCCAGCTATTCTCAGTGCGGCCGAATTGGCCAGAAGTGCATGTCCATCAATTCTTCGAATCGCAACAGGTCGTGATGGGAACAGTTCATCCAATCGTGCACGTGTGGGGTACGTTGAGGGCGTCCACTTGTTTTGGTCCCACCCCCTGCCAGTCAGCCATCCAGAAGAATGGGTTTCCGAGAAGGTTTCCAGTCGGGTTAACACCTCATCATAAGAGACCGAACCGACAAGATCAACCTCTAGCCTGCTTAATGCATACCCCGTGAAGTGCGCATGGGCATCGATTAATCCTGGATACACCACAGCCTGCTTCAGGTCAATCGTTTCTTCAGCGTTGTATGCATTTAAAATCTTTCGCTCAGGCCCTACCGCTATGATTTTTCCGTTTTCTATTGCGATGGCAATTTTATTTGTACTAATAGGTGTGCCATCACATACCAAACCTACAGCGTTATGTAGGATTAGATCTGCGTGTTGTGATTTAAAATTACAACACGTAAGAAAGATGAATGCTGAAAGTGAAAGTACCAAATAACGAAGGAAATATCTCATCTATTTTTATGAATCAGGAAACACACTATAATTAGGTCTTACTATGCATGATTTTTGACTAAATTGCCGTTCAAATATAACACCTAAATCATGCTAAATTCTGTACGTTTTTTCTTTACTATCGCTTGCATCTTTGTTGCAACTTTAACATCTGCTCAAGATGTAACCCATACAATTGCTCAGGTTCAAGGAGAGCTTTTCTCTTCCCCACTGCTTGAACAAGTCGTGACTGTTGAAGGAGTGGTCACCGCTGCGACTGATTACAGCTATTTCTTACAAGATGGATCGGGCCCTTGGAACGGTGTCTACATCTACGACAACACAAATCTACCTGCTGTTGGAGATCACGTAATCCTTACAGGAGAAGTCCTTGAATATTACGATCTCACTGAGATTTCCAACATTACTTATTTTGAAACAGTAAGTTCAGGCAATGATCTGCCAGCTGCAATTAATCTCACAACTGGATTTATTGCAGAATCAGGAGAAGCGTACGAAGGCTGCCGAGTCAAAGTAACAAATGCTGTTTGTTCTAATCCAGACCTGGGATTCGGTGACGGATATTTTGATGACGGATCTGGAGATTGCATGATCGACGATATGCTTTACACACCTGACCCGGCTTGGATGCTTGGAGAATACTACTCCGTAACCGGTGTTCTTACATACACCTATGAAGAGTATAAGATCGAACCGAGCAGTGCTGCAGATGTGAGTATAGGGATGGCTGTAGGATCCATTGACGTTTCGGCGATGAACATTTACCCGAATCCGACCGTTGATGCGATCAATTTCAGACTGAACTCAAATGCCAAGGCTTACGTATATGATACAAACGGTCGTCTGGTGTTCACACAAGATGTTGTCTCTGGAGACGTCAACTTAGATGTAAGTGGACTTCGCCACGGAACATACAGAGTAGATTGTGTTTCTGAAACCTCAATCATGAGAGCCAGTTTCGTCAAGCAGTAACGCTTCTAGTTATTTTTTGTCCGCGAAGCGAGAGCCCGCGTACAATTCATACCCCAACCACCGACATTCTAAAGGCCCATTGTGCACTTTATGTCGGTGGTTGCTTTTTAAGCCTATGTTCTTAATCGCTTCTGGGTTAGACGAGATGATCCAGGCCTTAAATCCAGGCCAATGAAACTTGAGTCTGTCGCCTATGGCTGCGTACATTTCATCAATGTTTTCAGGTTCCATTCGCTCTCCATACGGCGGGTTGATTACAACCACACCGCCCTCTGTACTCTGAGGTTCTGATTGGAAGAAATCGATTTCATCTACACTTACATTGTGAGAAGGAAGGTCAAGTTGTGAAAGCGCGTATTTGGTTTGGGATATCGCATCACCACTTATATCAGAAGCATAGATGGCCGTAGGAATAGGGGGGTTGAAATCCATCGCCTCATCACGAACAGCAATCCAAGCGGACCGATTGAAATTCATCCACTCCATGAACGCAAAGTGAGAACGATTCATTTGGACTGGCATCCCCGAAGCCCAAAGCGCAGCTTCACATGTAAATGTACCCGACCCACACATGGGGTCGTATAAGGGTATCCCTGGTTGCCAACCGCTTAATGCGAGAAGACCTGCAGCCAAGACTTCATTTAATGGTGCAATCGCTTTTCTAGATCTGTACCCTCTCTTGGACAAAGGCTCTCCACAAGCGTCCAAAGAAATGGTCACATCTTCCCGACTGATGTGCAAGTGGATTCTCACATCCGGATTCTGCCGATCAATAGAAGGTCGCTCACCCTTTTTCGCACGAAATCTATCTACAATCGCATCCTTTAAACGAAGAACAGCAAATTGATCATGTGTGAAATGATCTGAGTATATTGTAGAATCAATGGTTAACGTACCATCCTCTTTCAACACATCCTCCCACTTCTTTCTCGCGGCCATGCGATAAAGATCATCGGTATGCTTCGCTTGGAATTGGTATAGAATCCGCAACACTTTTAATGTAAATCGAGCGTGCATACAATGGCGATACATGACTTCAGCAGTGGCTGTAAAACCGACCCCTCTCCTGCCGATTTTAATTTCTGTCGCCCCATGCGCCAGAAGCTCATCAGCAACCAACTGTTCTAACCCTGCAAGTGTTTTTGCATGGTACACTGCTGTGGGAATGTTTGTTATATCCATTGTTATTGTATCAACCGCCTTTGCGTTTTACATGAAATCCATCTTCTTCAAGAATGGACACTATTTTATCTCTGTGATCGCCTTGGATCAGAATACACCCTTCTTTCACAGCCCCTCCTACGCCACATTTTACTTTCAGCGTTTTGCCCAAAGCAAGAAGTTCTGAAGCGGGACCGTCATGACCTTCTATCAATGTTACAGGTTTCCCCGCGCGTTGTTTTCTGTCCAAACTCACATATAGCTTACACATAGAAGGCGACCAATTGCGGTCATCTTCGTCTCCACTGTCTTCATCCCAATTGAATCCAGTATTGGTACTGAAAACCATGCCGTCGTTATTTCGTCTTCGTTTTGCCATTTTATTTGCAAGTATTGCGCAAGGTACGCGGTAGATTTGCGGTATGGCACATTTTGAGGACGCAACAAATGAATATTCGGAAGATCATTCATCTCCTGAGGGAGAGGTGTTGTCACGACTGAGAAGGGATACATGGCTGACAACGACAAAACCACAGATGCTCAGCGATCCAATTCAGGGGCGTTTTTTATCTACAATAAGTAAAATGGTTCGCCCGAATCGCATCTTGGAATTCGGAACGTTTACGGGGTACGCTACGATATGCCTGTCTGAAGGTCTTTCTCCAAAAGGAGAAATTCATACTGTCGAAATAAACGACGAATTAGAAAGCATACATGAGAAGTACTTTCAGGAAGCGGGGGTTTGTGAAAACATCACGCGACATTACGGCCATGCCTTGGACATTATTAAAAGTGGAGAAATCAAGGGTGAGTTTGATCTGATATGGTTAGATGCAGACAAAGAACACCAAATAGAGTATGCGGAATTTGCAATATCTAGACTCCGAAGGGGAGGATGGCTCCTTATCGACAATGTGATTTGGGGAGGGGCCGTTCTCGATATGAAGAAACGCGCAAAACCCGAATCTGGAGCCTCAAGGATACACCTGTTAAATAAGTATATCCTGGATCACAAAGAGGTTGAGAATGTACTCATACCCGTTTGGGATGGCGTACAAATCGCTGTGAAAATTTAAGCGACAACCGCAGCAACCGCATCTGCAGCTTCCTGAAGAAGAATGACAGAGGTTACTTCTAAGCCAGACTCGTCAATAAGCTTTTTCGCCTCGGTGGCATTTGTTCCCTGTAGACGGACGATAATGGGAACATCGATGTTCCCCATATTTTTATATGCATCGACGACACCTTGAGCCACTCTATCGCAACGAACAATACCTCCAAAGATATTTACGAGTATTGCTTTTACGGAAGGGTCTTTCAGAATAATACGGAACGCTTGCTCTACTCTAGATGCATCAGCTGTGCCGCCGACGTCAAGAAAATTTGCAGGTTCACCTCCACTTAACTTGATAATATCCATGGTCGCCATCGCGAGACCTGCGCCGTTCACCATACACCCCACATTTCCATCGAGCTTGACATAGCTAAGCCCTATTTCGTCAGCTTCTAGTTCCGTAGGGTCCTCCTCGGTTTTGTCACGCATCGCTTCATATACGGGATGACGAAAAAGAGCGTTGTCATCTAGACTCACCTTCGCATCTACTGCAATGACTTTGTTGTCAGACGTCTTCAGAACTGGGTTAATCTCAAACATTGAAGCATCACAACCGATATATGCATCATATAGTTTGAACACAAATTTGATCATCTGCTTATAAGCTTGACCACTGAGACCTAGATTAAACGCAATGCGTCGCGCTTGGAATCCCTGCAGACCTGCACCGGGATCGATCGTCTCTGTATAGATCAGCTCTGGCGTATTTTCAGCAACTGCCTCAATATCCATCCCTCCTTCAGGAGAATACATAATGATGTTTTTACCCGAGGATCTGTCTAAAAGAACTGAAACATAGTACTCCTCCGTTTCTGTTTCTCCTGGGTAGTATACGTCTTGAGCCACAAGAACCTTGTTGACCATTTTGCCTTTTGGGGAAGTCTGAGCTGTGACCAAATGGCCACCCAGAATTCCTGATGCCACACCTTTTACTTTGTCAAGACCTTTTGCAAGAACAACACCGTGAGACCCCGTTTCGATGACGGCACCTTTGCCTCGGCCACCTGCATGAATTTGTGCTTTTACAACAAACCATTCTGTGCCCGTATCCGCGGCCAATTTTTCAGCAACGCTGTAAGCCGCTTCTGCAGTCTCTGCAACGAGTCCTTCTTGAATAGCAACTCCAAAACTTTTGAGGATAGATTTACCCTGATACTCGTGAAGATTCATTTTTCTGTTTTAAGAGTTGATTTTACGGGGCAAAGTTAGGCAATTTTAGGGGCACGAGTGCGTAGATTGCAACTGTGATTCAAGTAAAAAATATTCGGAAACAATTTGGAGATTTAGAGGTCTTAAAAGGCATTACTCTTCAGGTCTCAGAAGGCGAAGTCGTCAGCATCGTTGGAACCTCTGGTGCTGGAAAGACCACTTTACTTCAAATCCTTGGCACACTTGATGTTGAGAGTTCGGGTGAGCTTCAAATAGGCGGAGAGAATGTGTCCAAGCTTTCACGTGCCTCACTTGCAGATTTTCGCAACAAGCACATCGGATTCGTGTTTCAGTTTCACAGACTCCTTCCTGAGTTTACAGCTCTGGAAAATGTGATGATGCCTGCATGGATTGCTGGCACATCAGATTTGGAGGCTGAAACCCGAGGCAGGAAGCTTCTGAAAGAACTCGGACTTCACGACAGGGCCAGCCACTTGCCTTCTGAACTTTCTGGAGGTGAACAACAGCGTATTGCAGTCGCTAGAGCGCTCATGAATGAACCTAAAATTTTACTCGCAGATGAACCGTCTGGAAATTTAGATTCTGAAAACGCCGCCATTCTCCATGATCTGTTTTTCGATCTACGCGACAAACTTGGGCTAACAATCATAATCGTCACCCACAATGAAGAACTTGCTTCAAGGGCTGACCGAAGTTTAAGAATGGCAGATGGTGTGATTGTCTGACTGTAATTAAAACCATGATGAATAAAATCAATTCTCTGAAGGAATACAAGGAAGAATACAGAAAGAGTATAGATAGCCCAGAGACGTTTTGGTCAAAAAAGGCTGAAAGCTTCACATGGAAAAAGAAATGGGAGAAGGTCCTGAATTGGGAATTCCAAACACCTCAAGTTGAATGGTTCATCGGAGGGCAACTCAACATTACAGAAAATTGCTTGGACAGACATTTGGAAACGAAGGGGGACCACATTGCAATTGTATGGGAACCAAACGATCCGAATGAGGACACCGTTCGCATCACGTATAAAGAACTTCACAAGCGCGTATGTTCTTTCGCCAACGTTTTAAAACGCAATGGTGGCAAGAAGGGTGATCGCATATGTCTTTATATGCCCATGACGCCAGAGCTTGCAATTGCTACATTAGCATGTGCAAGAATTGGGGCGATACACTCCGTGGTTTTTGCAGGTTTCTCCGCAAGATCTCTGGAGGACAGGATTAATGATGCGACCTGCAACATTATCGTGACAGCAGATGGTGGGTACAGAGGAGCAAAAACAATAGAATTAAAACAAATTGTAGATAAGGCACTTGAAACGTGCCCCAGCATTGAAAAGTCTATCGTTCTTCAAAGAACGGGGGGCAAAGTGAACATGAAATCAGGCCGCGATGTCTGGCTTCATGAGGAACTTGAGCATGTATGTGACATATGTCCCGCTGAAACCATGGAAAGTGAGGATGCGTTATTTGTCCTATATACATCTGGTTCTACAGGGAAACCGAAAGGGGTTGTTCATACATGTGGGGGGTACATGGTTTATGCCGAATACAGCTTTCGAAATGTCTTTCAATACAAGGATGGAGATGTTTACTGGTGTACAGCAGATATCGGTTGGATTACTGGACATACATACATTGTATATGGACCACTTCTATCAGGCGCTACCACTGTGATGTTTGAGGGGGTGCCTACCTATCCTGACTCTGGTAGGTTTTGGGAAATCTGTGACAAACATCAGGTTAATCTTTTCTACACAGCTCCGACAGCAATTCGTGCACTCCAAGCACGAGGGAAGGAATTTGTGAACCCTTACAAACTCACTTCACTTCGGGTTTTGGGGTCTGTAGGAGAGCCCATAAACGAAGAGGCTTGGCATTGGTACAACGACGTCATCGGAAAAGGCAGATGCCCCATCGTCGATACATGGTGGCAAACAGAAACGGGGGGAATCATGATTTCTCCATTGGCGGGAATCACAAAATTAAAGCCCAGTTATGCGACACTACCTCTGCCAGGAATTCAGCCCTGTCTTGTCGATTCTGACGGAAACGAAATTGAGGGTAACGATGTTCAGGGAAACCTATGTATTAAATTTCCCTGGCCCAGTATGATTCGGACTACATATGGAGATCATGAAAGATGTAAGCAAGTGTATTTTTCTACGTATCCAGGGAAATATTTTACGGGGGATGGATGTAGACGAGATGAGGATGGATACTATCGAATTACAGGAAGGGTGGACGATGTTATTAATGTAAGCGGCCATCGGTTTGGTACCGCAGAAATAGAAGCCGCTATAGATGAACATGAAAATGTAGTTGAAACGGCTGTTGTAGGTTATCCGCACGACATCAAAGGTCAGGGGATCTATGCATATGCAATCTGTCACAAATACCCAGCTGATATGGAAGCCTTTGTTGTGGAAGTCAACAAAACGGTCGTGGAAATTATCGGTCCCATTGCAAAACCAGACAAGATCCAAATAGTGATGGGTCTTCCCAAAACCCGTTCTGGAAAGATCATGAGGCGAATTTTAAGAAAAGTAGCCGAGGGCGAAGTGACAAACCTGGGAGATACATCTACACTTCTTGATCCAAGTGTTGTTGCGGATATTATAAAAGGTGCTGGCCTTTAGAGGCTGAGATTTAGATCAAATCTTTTTTATGATAGATCGCGGTTTTCGCAATCTTATCGTGCAATGCTTGACGTTCTTCTGACAGCGCTAAAAAGCAGCCAAAGAACATCACAATTCCAATTAACGATCCGATGGGTTCAAGGAAAACGAGCCCCGTGATTAGCGTAATTATGGAAAAAACACTTGATGCATTTTTAATTGCCCAGCGCTTTAAATAAAGACCCGTATCTCCAGCACGACCATCTTCATTTCCCACTTTAAATCCAAGCACCATTTTCCCCGGACTTGCTCCTGCAAATGCTTCGATCAGAGAGTACAAAAAATAACCAACAATGACACCACTGATCAAACCCAGAAGCGCACCTATTCCAGCGCCAAGTCCTGCGGCCTCTAATGCACTTTCCATTTCAGCTTGCTCATCAACGGCCAAACCCAATGCTCCTCCAGCCCCCAGGCCTAATACCCCAAAGATGGAAGCCAATACCCCTGCAAAAACTCCAGCAAAAATCCAATCCAATGCTGCAGCACCTAGTCTTGAAGAAAATCCGATACGGTCCATGTTAATTGACAATTAAAGAGGTAGAATAAAGCAGTGCATCAGCGTATATCGATAAGATATACAGACCGGAAACCAAATCCACATCAAGGATGACCCTCTGAGCGTTTGGATTCAAATTCTGCGACAAGATTTCCCTTCCTGAAGAATCCGTAACAACAATGAATTTCGCACGCGATGACAAAGCATTGAGATCAATCACAAACTGGGCATTAGACGGGTTTGGAAAAACGTTTGGAGAACCTTGAATCGCCGTATCAGAAACTGAAACGACAGGACAGTAAATACCGTCTGGGGCTTGTTGTGGCAATTTATTCAAGGGGTTTGTGATGATCGAATACATCATTAGGTCTATAGAAGCGAGAAGTTCAGGAGAGCACAACTCCCATTCTTCAGCAATCGCATCACAAATTTCAGGGGTATTTAATACGCCCATATTTGAAGCCAAAGCCCAATACAAGTATTCAATGGCCATACACTCGTAATCACATGTAACATCTGTGTAATGAAACCATGCTTCATCTGGATATGAACCAGGGATTCCCAGGAATTGACCTCCGCGAGCCAGGTCCATTGCTTGAGCCAATTGAGATGCTCCTGCTGGCCACAGCGCGAACATGGATGGGTATAATTCCGTATGTCCGCACCCATTAATGGTGTGTAAAATTTCTTCTAGACTGGCCTCCGCAAACCAATCCAACGGTGAATCCGGTGCTATTTCGTCAGAATACAATACTGCGTGCACACAAAATGTGTCGTCAAAATTGTCCATCATCGCCTGTTCAGCAGGAGAATCTTCTGCAAGAAAAAGTGGCATTGTGGCATTTACATTCGACAATTGTTCACCAAGTTCAACATCATCAATGAGTCCATCTTCATTGTTATCTAACAGTTCAGCGCCTATAGAAGCCGCATGAAGTAGCTGGGCATCACTCACTCCAGGCTCTGCATAAAACTGAAGGACACCAAGTACCTCGACAAATCGATCAAATTCTTGGAATGCTGGGGATGACAAGTTGGGGTTTGGGAGAATTTCAAGGCAAGGCGATGTTTGGGAAAAACTGGCGTTCACCATCAATAGAACGAAAGGAATCGCCATCAAATATCGCATTGAGAAATTTATGATTTGAAACATTTATCTAATGTACGTTAACTAATCCAAAGGTGAATAAATACAGCACATAATCAAGGTGTTGCCAAGAGGCAATGAAGCATTATTTATTTTGTGGGACACGCGCTATTTTTTCTAAATATTGTATAAAGAAGCATTCGTACAGGGAGATAAAAACAACCATGATTTAAAATAATATAAAATACATTGTGAATTTGTTATGCGTGCATAGTATTTATCGTAGTTTTGTAAGTACAAATGAAACGACAAGAAACGATAGACTTTAACTTAAGGTGGGGATGGGCCAAACTCGCACGCCTTTATTCTGCGGAAGCTGAAAGACGCGGCATTACCTTATCGGTAGGATATGCACTGTTAAGCATCGAGAGAGTGGGAACGCCCAGCACAAAGCTTGGACCGAGAATGGGCATGGAGCCCACTTCATTATCTAGGACGTTAAAAGGCATGGAAGAAAAAGGTCTCATAGAACGTCGTCCTGACAAGGTCGATGGAAGATCTGTGAGGGTCTTCTTAACTCCACTAGGTCTTGACTCGAGACGCCAAGCCAGGGATTTGGTCATCGGCATCAATGAACGATTATCTACAATGTTAGGTAGCGAAACTATACAACAATTAAATGACGGTCTTCAAAAACTCAATACAATTCTTGAAGACCCTGAACATCTTATACCACTTCAATTAAAATGAATACACCTATTAAAACGCACGAAATACGCAAAGTAGCGGTATTGGGGTCTGGTGTTATGGGGTCTGCCATAGCTTGCCATTTGGCCCAAACCGGTTCTGAGGTATTGCTGCTAGACCTCCCATCAAAAGAGGGTCCAAGGAACGCTCCTGCAGAGGGCGCATTAAAAGCATCCCTGAAATCGAAGCCCTCTCCGCTCTACTCGAAGCGATTTACGAATCGCATCGAATGCGGAAATTTTGACGATGATTTAGAGAAAATTTCTAGCTGCGACTGGATTATTGAGGTCATTGTAGAAAGGTTGGATATCAAACAACAACTTTTTGAGCGAGTCGAAGCGTTTCGCAAGCCTGGAACACTCATTTCATCCAACACCAGTGGAATCCCTATTTCTCAATTAAGTGAAGGACGTTCCGAAGATTTTCAAAAGCATTTCTGTGGCACACACTTTTTTAATCCCCCGAGATATCTTCAACTCCTTGAAATTATTCCTGGACCCAAAACTGAGCAGAGGGTCATCGACTTTTTCATGGGATATGGTGAAAGCATCCTCGGAAAGCAGTCAGTACTTTGCAAAGACACTCCTGCATTTATAGCAAACAGAGTAGGTGTTTTTGCAATTCAAGCACTCTTTCATACTGTAGAAGACATGGGGCTTTCTGTTGACAAAGTCGACAAACTTACAGGACCAGCGATGGGAAGGCCCAAGAGTGCAACATTTAGAACGTGCGATGTTGTAGGACTTGACACGCTTGTTCATGTTGCAAATGGAGTCGCTACAAATTGTCCAAATGACGAACGATCTGAATCGTTTGCCATCCCCAAATATGTTCAGCATTTGGTGGACAACAATTGGCTTGGCAGTAAATCTGGTCAAGGTTTTTATAAGAAATCCAAAGACGATAAGGGCAAACGTAAAATACTCGTCCTTGACCTTAAAACGTTAGAATATAGAGAAAAGGAAAAAGTAAAATATGCAACGTTGGAAGCTGCAAAGCAAGTGGACGATCTAAAGGATCGTACAAAGTTGCTTTTTAACGGAACAGACGAAGCTGGAGATTTCTACAGAAGAATTTTCACAGACGTATTCTCTTATGTGAGCTTCAGAATCCCAGAGATTAGTGATGAGATTTACCGAATTGACGATGCCTTAAGAGCGGGATTCGGATGGGAATTGGGCGCGTTTGAAAGTTGGGATGCAATCGGTATTCAAGAGGCTGCAGAAATTGCGAAGGAGCGTGGTCATCAAGTTGCGGGTTGGGTGAATGACATGCTTGAAGCAGGTCATGACACATTTTACAGAGTCACAGATGGCGTGAGAGAATGTTACGACCCGACAAGCAAGACGTATAAAGTCATTCCTGGTCAAGAAGGGAGAATCAACCTTGAGTATGTTGACAATGTGGTTTGGTCCAACAGTGGAACAACCATTAAGGACATCGGCGATGGAATCCTCAACATTGAATTCCATACAAAGATGAATTCGATAGGCGCGGAAGTCTTACAGGGTTTAAACAAAGCCATCGATCTGGCTGAAGAAGGGTACCGGGGATTGGTTGTGAGCAACAACGGAGCGAATTTCAGCGCAGGAGCGAATGTGGGGATGATTTTCATGCTTGCAGTTGAACAAGAATGGGAGGAGCTTGATGCCGCTGTGAAATACTTCCAGGACACGATGATGAGAATGCGTTACTCGGGGATCCCGGTTATCGCAGCACCTCACAACATGGCTTTGGGTGGCGGATGTGAACTTTGTCTCCATGCAGATAAAGTAATTGCACACGCTGAAACGTATATGGGACTCGTAGAGTTTGGCATAGGCGTCATCCCTGCAGGGGGAGGAACAAAGGAATTTGTATTGCGATTGTCCGATTCATTAAAAGATGGAGACATTCGCATTAATGCAATGAGAGAAAGCTTCCTCACGATAGGACAAGCAAAAGTGGCTACATCTGCATACGAGGCGTTTGAACTTGGATACCTGGTTGAAGGAGTGGACGAGGTTTGTGTCAATCGCAGAGACCTTGTATCTCGCTCGAAAGCGGCAGCTATTCAACTCGCTGATTCAGGATACACAAGACCCATCGAACGCAAAGACATTACTGTTTTAGGAGCCGAAGGAATGGGCATTGTGTATGCAGGAGCAAATTCAATGGCCGTGGGAAAGTACATCTCTGAACACGACAAATTGATCAGTGAAAAGTTGGGAAGGGTGATGTGTGGAGGAGACTTGACCGCGAAGCAAGAAGTAAGCGAGCAATACCTATTGGGTCTTGAGCGCAGGGCATTTGTAGAGCTATGTACTGAACGCAAAACGTTAGAACGAATGCAATCGCTTATTCAAAAAGGTAAAATACTACGTAACTAAAATATCATGGACGCATATATAATTGGAGGGTATCGATCTCCTGTAGGAAGATCAGGTAGAGGCGTGTTTCGTTTTATGAGACCAGACGATCTCGGAGAACAAGTGATTCGTAAACTAATGTCCGATTTCCCTCAACTTGACAAGGAGAGAATCGATGACGTTATTGTTGGAAATGCAACGCCAGAAGCTGAGCAAGGACTGAATATCGGTCGGATGGTTTCGCTTATGGGACTGGACACCGAGAAAGTTCCTGGAATGACTGTGAACAGGTACTGCGCTTCTGGATTAGAATCGATCGCAATCGCTTCTGCAAAAATTCATGCGGGAATGTCAGACTGCATTATTGCAGGTGGAATTGAGACAATGTCCCCGATTCCATTTGGAGGATGGAGATTGGTGCCAAATGCAAAAGTTGCCAAGAACAACCCTGAATGGTATTGGGGTATGGGGCTCACTGCAGAAGCTGTGGCGAATGACTACAACATCAGTCGAGAAGACCAAGACGCTTTTGCAATGGAAAGCCACATGCGTGCAGCAGCAGCGATTGACGCAGGTCGATTTGCAACTGGCATTGCGCCGATCACAGTAGACGAAACATATTTAGACACGAACGAAAGACCCGCTACAAGAAGTACAATCATAGATACGGACGAAGGCGTACGCAGGGGAACTACCCCTGAAGCACTCTCAAAACTTAGAGCCGTCTTTACACAGGGAGGCTCAGTCACAGCCGGCAACAGTTCTCAAACATCTGACGGCGCAGCATTCGTACTCATTGTGAGTGAGCGCATGCTTAAAGAATTAGATGTCGAACCTATCGCGAGACTTAAGGCATACCATGTGAGCGGACTCGAACCTCGGGTGATGGGGATGGGACCCATTCATGCTGTACCCAAAGCACTGGAGAGAGCGGGATTAAAGCCTGGAGATATTGATTTGTATGAATTAAATGAAGCTTTTGCTTCTCAAAGTGTTGCTGTATCACGTGAATTGGGACTTGATCCAGCTCAGGTAAATGTCAATGGAGGAGCGATTGCATTGGGCCACCCTCTCGGTTGTACGGGTTCGAAACTTACCGTTCAACTGCTAGATGAATTAAAGCTAAGGGAGGGGAAACACGGAATTGTAACAATGTGTGTCGGA
>CAWVRV010000052.1:0-15162 GCA_963932755.1 uncultured Flavobacteriales bacterium
ACGTTTGGCCTCACAACCCATCTCTGAAGAAGCGCTGCTTACAGGACCTTTGGAGCCCACAAATGAAGCTTACGCACTTGCAAAAATCGCAGGACTTAAAATGTGTGATGCTTTTAGAAAACAGCACGGGTGTAATTTTATTTCAGCTATGCCGACAAATTTGTATGGTCCTGGAGACAATTATCATCCTGAAAACAGCCATGTTCTACCCGCACTCATTCGCCGTTTCCATGAAGCGGTAAGGGACGGGAAAAATGAAATTGTTTGTTGGGGGTCAGGATCTCCAAAGAGAGAGTTTTTACACGTAGATGACCTCGCAAAAGGGCTGTTACATCTGATGGATCACCACAATTCAGAGGGTTGGATAAACATCGGAACCGGAGAAGACCTCACCATTAAAGAACTCGCTTTGACGATCGCAAATGTTGTGGGATATCGAGGGGATGTTATTTGGGACACCTCTAAGCCCGACGGAACGCCTCGAAAACTTCTCAATGTAGATCGCATCAACGAGATGGGATGGAAAGCTGAGATTGAATTGCGACATGGAATTGAATCTGTATATGCAGACTATCTTTCTCATGAAAAATAATTTGAATGGTTATTCTGGACGACTCAACATCATTCAGATATTCATTTTCACACTTGTTCTTTCCCCATCCCTGTCAGCTCAAAACACGACTTCATATTCGATCAAGTCGCACGCCATCACCCTTGAATCTGAAAGAGCGTTAGTCGTGGTTGACCCTTCAATCAGTTTTTTATATCTGGTGGGTGAGGACTTTCATGGCATCAACAATATTCGAGGTGCAAAATTTAAGGCAACCTTTGACGGCCACTTCAAAGCGGGAGGAGAGCTTTTGGAACGACAATCTTCACTAAGTCCATTTCTGACAGATTTCTCCAGACAATCGAACAGATTGCCAGGTTGGGGTCGTTTCAAGACGATTTCTTCATTGACAGACACAGGGGTTCCCCTCAAGGTAGATGTCGCCAGAGCGACTGGATTTCTTGAGTGGTCCGAAAAAGTGAGCCAAGGCGAAGCCAAAGGATTTCATGCTCGACTTTCAAATGAAGCACAAAGTTTTGGGTGGGCACACTCCCCGCTTTTGTTAAATAGAGAGGACGTCCCCTACCCCACTGCAAAAATTGGCTGGCAAAATTCAAAACTAACTTTTGATGTACGCGCCTTTCAATGGATTGGAGATGTCCGAGGTCCTATGGGAAGTACTACAGAACCGCTGTTCAACAGGATTCACGGCACGCTTGCTTCAGGCAAATACAACACGGACTCTTGGGGAGTTGCGATGTTATTCGGAAGGGCAAAAGAATTGTCTCAAGACACAAGTTCCATCAGCCATATAAATGCCATCTCCCTTTCAGGTTTTGCGTTGTTTAATGACGTTCGTTTGATCTGGGAAATGTCCAAATCATCTGCATCTGAAGAAGGTTTCTCATGGCAGGTGGGTGGAGAATATGCTCGGAAAAACATGAAGTCCGGAATCAACCACTATGTAACTCAAGCAGGTTTATACGGTGAAGATGGCGGCACAGAATGGTCTCATTCAGGAATCCCCTTAGGAGTGATGACCGGAGGGCAAAGTAAATCCTCCGTGATTTACGCCGAGTATAGAAATAAATTGTTGCCTAAATGGATTCTTTTTTCTGAGTGTGGCATACTCAAAAGCGCACAATTCGACTATGACCTGAAGTGGATCAAAGCAAATGTTGGCCGGGTGATTCTCGAAGATTGGGATTTGTGTGGTACGCTTTCTTTTGAGCACATCATTCCCGTAGATCATTTGTCTGAGGGACCTTCAGGATGGATGATGTCCATCGGAATCTCACACGGAATCATTAATCCATAAACCCTACCTTACGCCCACTAATTTAACAGATGTCACTCCTCATTGTCAGCATATTAACTTCATTTATAACTGTGTTATTAGGAATGCCACCACTTATTAAAGTGGCGCGTTTAAAACAACTTGTGGACAAACCAGGGAACGACAGAAAACTTCACAGCAGATCAACACCAAACGTGGGTGGGGTGATCATTTTCGCCGCAACGATATTCACTGCGCTTGCTTGGCTTACCATTTCAGATATTCCCCTGCAAACATTTCGACCTTGGATCGTCGTTCTGTCCGCAGCTGTTCCTATATTCTTCATGGGACTTAAAGATGATGTCATCGGCATCGATCCGATGAAAAAACTAGTGATTCATATTCTGATAGGATTTATGATTATTGTCCTTGCAGATGTCAGGATAGAAGGGTTTTACGGTCTGTTCGGGTTAGAAACCATTCCTATTTATGTGAGTTATCTTTTCTCATTATTCGTGTATGTGGTGATCGTAAATGCAATCAATCTAATAGATGGGGTAGATGGATTAGCAGGAGGATGGGGTGTGATTGCCATGGCCGCATTTACATATTGGTTTCACAGTACGAATCAACCAGGATCTGCAATCGTCGCAGCATCTCTGGGAGGAGCGCTACTGGGTTTTCTGATTTTCAATTTCCATCCCGCTCGAATTTTCATGGGAGACAGTGGTTCACTGATCGTAGGACTAATCACGTTCGTCCTTGCGGTCAAAGTCATCGGAACGCCTGTTGAAATCGTACCAGAAGTTCTTCAAGGAGTATCTAAGCCAGTACTCGCCATGGGCATACTTGCTTACCCATTGGTCGACACCATTCGGGTATTCTTCCTCCGCGTATTTCGTGGAGTCTCTCCGTTTTCCCCGGACAAACTTCACATTCATCACATTCTCATTGGAAAAGGTTTTGGGCATCGAAAGACGTCCTTCCTGATTTGGATGGGATCTGTTTTTTTCTCATTTATTTCATTCTTAAACATCAATGCAATTGTCTCTTCGTTTAATCCTACCACACATTTCTTGGCCTACATGGCATGTGCGATTTTGATGGGGGCCTTGCCTACTTTGCTGCCTAAATTAAGAACCAAATGACATTTTTGAGGGCTGAATGTTGTGTGTTGTTCATGCTGGGCTTACTCGTTACGTGTTCTGTTTCAGCGCAATCCACACTCACTCCTACCTGGTTCACTCCCCTAGATCGCGAAGCCATTCGCGCTTGGAATATTGCAGACTCCCTCGAAGCCATGGTCCCGTGTATTCAACCTCTTTCAGATTGGGCGGGAGATGTCCACGGAAGTGGAGAAAATGGCGTGAGTATGAGGGATTATGGTTCCTTTTCTGGAGTGAATGTAGATGGTGAATATAAATTTATTCAGGGGGACAATTCAGGAAGCGCCACAATTATCGGGCTTCGAACATCTGGCGACATCAATGACGTGTTTCATTACGAAATCTCTGCAGAAAGATGGAAACTACCTGTCCCCCAGCATCTGTATGACGCCGGAGTGAAGTGGGGAAGATTTGATGGAGTAGGTGTTGTAACTGGTGCGAACCCCGGGGCAGGATCCATTAGGGCTCTTCAAGTAGATCGACTAAATTTCCGAACATCGATCAAGTTGTCTCCGTCTGTTGAGTTTGCGATAGGCCATGGCCCACACCATTGGGGGCCCGGAATCAGATCCTTGTATTTCGACAGATCCATGGCGCCATCTTCATATTTGCGGCTCTTTATCGATGCGGGCCCTGTAAACTACACACATATACTGCTTCGAACACTTCACCCTATGGAACTCATTGATTCAAATGAAATAGGTTGGGTGGCAGCGCATATGGTTGATGTCGGATTGGGAGGGGGTTTTTCTGGTGCGCTTTTCGGTGCTGTAAAATGGCAAAGCAATGATGTGGGCGTAAATCACCGCATCGAGCCATCGTATTTAATTCCAGTTGTCGCCTTTCGACCCTCAGAATATGCGCTTGGATCATCCGATAACGCCCTTATAGGAGCGCAATTAATTTGGCGTGGATATGGACGTCGAAGCCCAAATCAAAAAACAGTGTATGGTCAGATTCTTTTTGATGAACTTCTCACGTCAAAGCTTGTTGAAGGAACGAGTTGGTGGGGAAACAAATGGGGGGCATTGGCAGGTGGGAGTCTCAACTCCAAAAATGGCAAGTGGGGATGTCTTATTGAAGGATCTGTAGTAAGGCCCTTTACCTATTCTCATGCAACTGAAACCGTTGCTTGGACATCCGCTCGCAAACCTTTGGCACACCCCTTGGGGTCAAATTTTGCGGACATTATCCTTCGTATCAAATGGGTGGTGAAAGAAGAATACACCGTGAGACTTGCGATAGAAAGAGTGTATCGTGGGCTTGACCCCTCCACTGGATACGCTTCAGGCTCTGACATCTTTCGAAGTTACCTAGATCGAGAGAGTGATTACGATCAGATGTTCATGCAAGGTGTGGGGTCCGAGTTTCAAAGGATCTCTATTGACATCGCTCGTGCGACAGGAGAGAAATTTAATCTTGCTGGAATTGAAGTGTTTGCAAAGGGATCCATGCGCGTGGAGTCACACACCGTGGATGAAACAGGAGAAGGAGCGAGCACAGATCCGTGGAATGCGTTTAGAGTCCAATTTGGCATCAGAAATACACGGGTATTAGAAGGGCGAGACTGGTAATTCCTGACGTACTTTTGCCCCTGATTAGTTGCCTCAAATGACGAAAGAAAAGACCCCTTCATTTCTAAAAGATATCGGTACTCTTTTCAAAGTGCGCCTGGGATTTTTTGTCGTTCTTTCATCCGTCTTGGGATGGTTTATGGGGGTTGACAATGTTGAGGTTGGAAACGTATTGTTGCTCATTGGAGGCGGGTATTTATTAACGGGAGCGTCAAATGGTTTTAATCAAATCATAGAGCGCAACAACGACTCTGTCATGGCTCGGACAAAGAACCGTCCATTGCCCACAGGTCGAATGACGATAAATCAAGCACTCGGGTTAAGTATTGGCGCAGGAATAACGGGCATATACTTCCTTTCACTCTTGAATAACGCCGCAGCCATATTGGGGTTCATCTCATTCGTGCTGTATGCATTCGTTTATACCCCTCTTAAATCTAGATCATCTCTTTGTGTGTTTGTCGGAGCCATTCCCGGAGCATTGCCTCCCATGATAGGTTATGTCGCAGCAACTGGAGAGTTCGGCGTTGAACCGGGCACTTTGTTCGCCGTACAATTTATGTGGCAATTCCCACATTTTTGGGCGATTGCATGGCTTGCGCACGAAGATTATTCAAAAGTGGGATATAAAATGTTGCCGTTTAACGCTGGACTTACAGAACGGTCAGCTTCATTAATCTTACTCTACACCCTGTTCTGTATCCCTACCAGTATTCTTCCTTGGGCATTGCCAAACGGTGATCCAATGGTTGGAAACGTTGCATTGGTTGTTGCGATACTGGCCGGTTTGGGATTCTCTTGGTTTGCCTGGAGATTGTCAATTACACTTGACAGATCAGATGCACGTAAATTAATGTTTGCTAGTTTCATATATCTGCCTCTGGTACAAATCATATACGTACTAGACAAAACTCCGATGTAATTAAATCAATTTTTTCATGGAAAACAATCCAACAACAGCGTACGATCCTTCTTCCGACAAAAAGGTCACAGACAGTTCTAAGGTTATGCTTATGGCTTTCATCATTTTCTCAGTGACAATGTTGTTTGGAGGTTTAGTAAGTGCGTATCTGGTAAGTAGCATCGGACAGTACTGGGTGCATTTAACTCCCCCTACTGCTTTGTGGGTTAGCAATGCACTTATAGTGGCTTCTTCCGTTTCGCTCTTTGCTTCATTGAAGGCGATGAAAGGGGGGAATGTAATGCGATCCAAGATGCTTTTGATCGTGACGCTAGCCCTGGGGGTTGGTTTCACGGTGACTCAATACGCTGGATGGAAGTCGTTGGCCCAAATCGGTAGCGGCTTTGGGTCCGAAACGAATGACGATGGGCTGGCTGCTTATTCCTGGAACAGAATTAACGAATTAATTGAAAGCGAAGCCGTGTATGGCGAAGATTACGATGTCCGAATTAACGGTACGCCAATCCTTTTCAACGCTGAAACAGGAGCGTTTTACGCGCCAAACGACCCTTTAATGGTTCGTCCGATCACTTCCGATGTGGTTCATCGCACGAATTCCAGCGCATCTTACATATGGGCCTTAATCTTGATTCATATCTTTCATTTGGTATTTGGAATCGCCTATATATGTGTTAACTTGTTTCGTGTTTCAAAGGGAACGATCAACCCCGAGGACACTGTTCGGCTTAAGGTTTTGAGTATCTTCTGGCATTTCTTAGGAGGACTTTGGTTGCTGTTATTTCTTCTTTTATTCATCAAATAATTAATTCGAAAAACCGCATCCGTTTAAGCTAGAATCATTCTTGATAAGCCGCTTATATACTCTAATAAAAAAAAGGGCACTCATTCGGGAATGATTTATTAAATTTGCGCATCTAATTCGCAATCCATTTGCAGCATGTCAGGACATTCAAACGATAACGTTTCTTCAGAAGAATTATGGGGAGGAGGAAGGTCACCTTATGGCATCTCCTATGGGAAGATGTATATGTGGTTCTTCTTGGTATCCGATGCATTAACATTTAGTGGATTATTAACAGCATACGGGTTTTCTAGGGCTGCGAGTGAGGATGCTTGGCCTATTGGAGAGCAAGTTTTCAGAGCACTTCCAGGTTTAGAAGGTCAATACCCACTCGTCTACGTCGCGTTAATGACATTTATCCTGATCGTCTCTTCTGTGACGATGGTACTTGCTGTGGAAGCGGGTCACAGAAACGACAAACGAGGTGTGGTGCGTTGGATGTTGGCGACCATCATTGGTGGCGTCTTTTTCCTTGGATCTCAAGCTTGGGAGTGGTCTCACTTCATCCACGGAGGCGGAGGATCTTTCCTTTTGGCCACTGAAGTCACAATTACGGCCGACAATGGCAATGAGTATGTCCTTCCCGTAGGTGAACCCATCTTTATGGACCATCACTTTGGAGAGATTGCAGAAGCTTACAGCAATGGCGATGCATCTGTCAACCTTCATGAACATCACGGTCACGTCACATTAACTCAGTATGGAGATCACACGCACGAAGCCGAACTGCATCAGCTAACGATACACAAGTATATTGAAGATGAACAGGTCATTAGTGGCGATGACATCTATACGCTTTGGGAGGCTCGTTCCGAATCATTTACGTTCGGAGCAAACATGCATGAGAACGAGTATGCGACTCAACAGAGTTATGCAAATTTCTTTTTCTTTATCACAGGATTCCACGGATTCCACGTATTCTCAGGTGTGGTGATTAATTTCATTATTTTCATTATGGCATATCGTGGTGTTTTTGAAAGACGCAAGCATTACGAAATGGTTGAGAAAGTCGGTTTGTACTGGCACTTTATTGACCTTGTTTGGGTATTCGTTTTCACTTTTTACTACCTTATCTGATAGCACTCAATTATGGAACGCGACGATCTTATTGTAAATGACAGTTACCCTTTAAACGCTCATCACAGCGAAGAAGAAGGGGTTAAAATTCGCAAGAATATTATCTTTGTTACGGTTCTGTTGACAGCAATCACAGCGGTTGAGGTTGCTATGGGAGTCATATTCAAGCGTTCTGAAACATTTTCTTGGGAAATGATCAAGTGGACTTTTGTGGCCTTAACGCTTGTCAAAGCGGGGTACATCGTCATGTCTTTCATGCACCTTGGAGAAGAGAGAAGTGTCATGAAAAAGACCATATTGATCCCTTACCTCGTATTTATCGTGTATCTCGTATTTATAGCCATTACTGAAGGTTTTGGACATTTATACAACCTCACTAATTTTCACTAAGGCATACCCGCCAAATTCTGATTGCCATGCATAAGAAGAGGATTGCATTAATCTTTCTATTATTGGCTTTGCCTATTACAGGTATCGTGGTACTTGGAATTATGGGGAACCACAAATTCAACACCCTCCCCTATTTTACGGAGAGCGGGGCAATCGACTCCCTCGTTCCAGGAGTATACAGGTTGGGTGATTTTCAACTTATAAATCAGGATTCCGAGCCCTTTGGTTCTAATGATCTGCAAGGCCAGGTTTGGATCGCGGCATTCTTCGGCACAGACGCACCTCATGTGGGGGCAATGACAAGACAGCTGCTTTGGCCTAATTTCAGGTACAGAGATAAGGAAGGAATCTCAATCGTATGCTTCACCTTAAGTCCAGAACACGACACGCCGGAGGTCTTGTCAAAATATGTCGCCTTGAATACGCGATACAATGGTGTTGACGGAAAATGGCAATTCTTAACTGGAGAAAAGGCAGAAATTGACAGAATTATTCGTGATGAGTTCAAGATTACGCGTGACACAGAAGAACCTGACAACATCGCCACACTTTGGCTGGTAGATGCAAAAGGATATCTCCGGGGAGTCTATCATGCCGCTTCTGAAGATGCCTTGAGGGATGCAACTGAAGATATTGCACTCCTGAAGAAGGAAATGGATCTGGCAGAATACGCCCGACTGAAAAAGCAAGAAGCGTACGACAAAAATCCACCAGCTCCACTTCCCGTTTTGGGACCAGAGGGGCATACCGTTCCCATGTTTGAATTTACTGGATTAGACAATCAGAAAGTCAGCCACCGAGATGTAGCGGGTACGGTCAGAATTGTCGATTACTTCTTTACGTCTTGCCCTACCATTTGTCCATTGTTGAGTGCGCAACTGGCGAGAACCCAAGTCATCTTAAGAAAAAACGGTGTAAGTACAGAGGAAGTCATGATTTTGAGTCACTCTGTGGATCCAGAAAGAGATACGCCTGAACGTCTCGCTGGCTACGCAGAAAGGATGGGGGCAGACACTTCACAGTGGAAATTCCTCACCGGACATAAGGAAGATTTATATGATCAGGCAAAAGATGGCTATTTCCTTACCGCCATGCCAAGCGATACCGCAGCAGGTGGCTTTTTCCATTCTGACACCTTCGTTCTCATAGATAAACGTGACAGGATCAGAGGATATTACGATGGCACTTCTACGGAAGAGGTCGATGAAATGATCAGTCATGTGTATCAATTAATTACAGAATAAATGAAACTTACAGATTCTAACCTAAAAGTAATTGTTTGGTCTATCACCATCATCATACCCGTTGTGGTTACGCTACTGGCGTATCTACCTCCGTTAGATATATCTCCGGAAACAGCAGCCAAACTCTACATACTCCCTAAAATGAACGCATTCCTGAATGGAACAGCATTCTTTGCTTTGTTGGGCGCTTGGATCGCAATAAGGTCCGGAAACATAAAGCTTCACAGAGCGCTAACTTCGACAGCTGTAGGGCTGAGTGTTCTGTTCTTACTGAGTTACATCGTATTCCACTTTACAACTGCCCCTACCCGATTCCAAGGAGAATCATCAATGAAGATGGTCTACTTTTTCATCTTGATTACGCATATCGTTCTCTCTGCTGCAATTGTACCATTGGTGTTATTCACCTATGCGCGAGGTTGGGCGATGGAAGTGGAAAAGCATAAAAAGCTCGCGCATTTTACCTGGCCAATTTGGTTATACGTTACAGCAACCGGTGTGATTGTTTATTTGATGATTAGCCCTTATTACCCCGCGTAATGAATCGGTTTAAACACATCTTCCTTCTTGCACTTGCCAGCGTATCCGTGTCAATGTCATCGTGGGGACAATGTGTCATGTGTAAGGCGCTTGGAGAACAAAGTGCGAATCAAGGGATGATGGGAACGGGTCTCAATCAGGGGATTATCTTCATCATGATTATTCCGTATTTGCTCATTGGAATAGGTCTTGTGCTTGTCTGGAAAAGATTTAACAAAGAGGAGGGATAGTATTCATGTTTGTATGAGGGTCTATTCGTTAAATTTGTATGAATAATTCCTTTACATCTCACATGACTAGATTCATCTCAACGGCTATCATTACATTAAGTGTATTGTCCTCAGGGTCATTATTTTCACAGACCTCAGCTTGGTCTCTTCAAAAGTGTATCAACCACGCATTTGAGTACAATCTTCAAATGAAGCAGAGCGCATTAAACAATGACCGTGCTGAAATAGGTTTATTCAGTGCAAAAGGTGCATTCCTTCCTTCGCTTAACGCATCTGGGTCTCATGGCTATAACATCGGAAGAGTACAAGTTCCCTTTTCGATTGAATTTGCGCAGGGTTCTATTCAATCAAATAGTTTTGGGCTGAATTCAGGAATTACTTTATACAATGGATTTAAAAACCATTTGAATTTAAAGCGCGCTGTTCTCGGAGTCGATATCGCGATGATCAACCTTGAACAAACAAAAAACGATCTTGCATTAACGATTTCAGCTGCATATCTCAATGTGCTTTTTCAAGAAGAATTTGTCACCCTGGCAACGCTCAACTTAGAGACGACAAAAAGACAGGCCAATCGTGTTTCGAAGCTAGTCGAAGCTGGAGCGGCCCCGCAGTCTGACTTACTGGATGTCCAGGCTCAAGAAGCGTCAGACTATGCCTCCCTCATCTCTAGTGAAAACGCGCAATCTTTGGCCAAACTTAATATTGTTCAACTTCTTCAATTAAATAGCGCGCAAGCCACAACCTTTGAAATCGTCAAGCCATCAGATGAGGATTTAGAAATATCGCCACTCCCCCCCTCTTCAGCCCAGGCCATTAATCACGCTTTAAGCACCTTCCCCGAAATTCGTGCCGCGGCTCTTTCTGTGGATGATGCCTATCTCAATCTCGATATCGCAAAGACAAACTATCACCCACGTCTATTTGCTTCCTATAACTTGGGGTCAGGCTATTCTGAGAATCGAACTCAGGGGGACATTGAACCCACAACCACCAACTATACAGTGATGACCGTAGAGGGTGTCCCCTTACTCGCTCCTGTGACTGATTATAGCAATGTTACATACGCACCGATTCCATTTGCTGATCAGATGGAAATCAACACCAACCAAAGCGTCTTTTTCTCGTTAAGTATCCCCATTTTTAACGGGTTCGCTTCCAGAAACTCAGTAAAGCAAGCAGAGGTAGGTATTCTTCAATCGAAGTATGCAGAAGAAGCGACAGCACAAAACCTCACACAGAGCATAGAAAGTGCTTGGGCCGATGCTGTGGCTGCACAGAAAAATCTGCTCGCACAAGAAGCGGCTTTGGCCGCTGCCGAACTCGCATTTTCAAACACAGAATTAAGGTTTGAAGCTGGTGCAATCTCTGCCCTCGAGTATGCAGACTCTAGAGCGCGACTTGATAACGCGCGGACAAATAGCTTGCGTACTCGATATGACCTTGTCTTTAAATCTAAGATTCTAGATTTCTATCAGGGAAAGACAATTACACTCCGTTAAACTTTAGCTATGAAAAAGAAAAAAATATTTCTTATCCTGGGTGCCATTGTTGTGCTTCTTGTGATTGCTGCTACATTGTTTGGCGGAGAAAGAGAGCTCCCTGAAGTCACCACCACAACAGCATCCATAAGGTCCATCACGGAAAGAGTGAGTGCGTCTGGAAAGATTCAGCCAGTGCTGGAAGTGAATATTTCTGCTGAGGTAAGTGGGCAGTTAATTGACCTCCCAGTGGTAGAAGGAGATCAAGTGAATGAGGGTGATTTGTTGGCCCAAATAAACCCCGATGTATACATCGCAGCAAGAAACAGAGCGCAAGCTGCCGTGAATACAACTCTGTCGAATTTGTCATCTGCAAAAGCGATGCTAGCGACAAGCGAAGCAAATCTGTTTGTCGCCCAAAAAGCCTGGGATCGCACTCAAAAACTTTTTTCAAATGGCGTGGTCTCTCAAGCTGATTATGATCAATCAGAAGCAGCGATTCACAATGCAAAAGCAACCTTAACAAGTTCAGAGGAAGGCGTAAAGAGCGCCAATTATGCGATTTTAAGTGCAAAAGCATCTCTACAAGAAACATTAGACAACTTATCTAGAACCACACTTCGTGCTCCACAATCTGGCATCGTAACGGCATTGGTAAAAGAGGTGGGAGAAAGTGTTCAAGGAAATGGGTTTGTGGCGGGAGAAGTCGTCATGAAGATTAGCAATTTAAGTGAAATGGAGGTTGACATTGAAGTCAACGAAAGTGACATTGTAAGGGTGGCAATGGGGAACAAGTCAGAAATTGAAGTCGACGCCTATCTGTCTGAAACATTTATAGGCCAAGTCACTGAAATCGGAAATACAGCTTTAAATGCGGGTTCGAACGGATTCAATTTGGATCAAGTCACCAATTTTTCTGTAAAAGTAGGGATTGACCCAGAAAGCTATCAGCACCTTCTTTCAAACTCCACCTCATCTCAATCACCTTTCCGTCCCGGCATGAGTGCCACTGTGGATCTGCTTACAAAAAATGTAACTGACATTGTCGCTGTTCCCATTCAATGTGTTACGACTCGAAAATCAGAGGAAGACGACAAAGCAGAACTGGGTGTATTTCTTTATGACGATGAAACAGTCACGTGGACGAAGGTTGAAACAGGGATTCAGGACAACCGGTATATAGAAATAATTTCGGGATTAGAAAATGGAGCTACATTGGTGAGTGGTCCATATGATATGGTGTCTCGGAAACTGGAAGATGACGACAAAGTAACCGGCAAAGCGGAAGACAACAATGAGGGTGAGGCAACGAAGGCAAAAGAAGAGGATTAAATAATTGCTACGCATAGATGTCCGTAATACTTCACTTAGAAACGACTACTCGCCAATGTTCAGTTGCTCTTTCCCACCGAGGGAAGCTTCTAGCCAGTAGAACTGTTCGCAATGAAGGGTACAGTCATGCCGAGATGCTGCTTCCTTTCATTGACGAGGTCTTCAAAGAAAGCGGGACGCCTAAAGCCGCGTTGAAAGCCGTGGGTGTCTCAGGCGGTCCAGGTTCATACACCGGGCTTAGAATAGGCGTCGCAACCGCCAAGGGGATTTGTCATGCGATGAACATACCCTTCATTTCAGTAGACACGTTGACTGTTTTGGCCACACAAGCCCAAAACAATCATCCAGGAATGGACGCCTACGTTTCTATGTTAGATGCCCGGAGAATGGAAGTTTATAGTCGAACTTTTAATTCAGATCTTGAAAATGAAACTGAGATTGAAGCGCTAATTATCCCTGAGATCAAAACATTCCCGTGGGACAAGTATGAAAACATATGCTTTATAGGTGATGGGGCTTTGAAATGTCGGGACATCCTGAAGGGAGAAAACAGAATATTTATTGAAGATTGGCCTAATTCTGAGGCAGCCGTTAAAATCGCCACCGATAGGTTTGAGGCAAGAACATTTGAGAATCTGGCGTTATACGAACCTACGTATCTCAAACAGTTTGTTGCAGGAAAAGCAAAAGATCCATTTGGTTTGAGCAAAGAAATGAAGAAATGAAGAATTTTAAAATTCCAGTGATCGTGGTATGTGCTTTCCTCCTCATACAATCTACGTGTGATCAGAACAACCAAAACATTCCATACGTGCCTGTCAATTTTGACATTAACCTCAATCTCCCAGCATACAATTCCCTGAATTTCCCAGGGGAACACTTAATACTCCAGGGCGGATCCCAGGGGATTATTGTATACAGGTATACAATAGATGAATTCGTGGTCTTAGATCGGCACGCTACGTTCGATGTGGCGTTAAATTGTAAGGTTAATATAGAATCAGATGGAATCACACTCTCGGATGCTGACGATTGCTCAGAATCGCAATGGCTCATCTTAGACGGATCTGTCATGCAAGGGCCGGCAACACTCTCACTTCATCGATACAGAGTGAATTGGAATCCACCCATACTCCACGTGTACAACTAAGGAACGCGGTGAATTAGTAACGGTACTCGTCAGATTTATAAGGCCCTTCAACTGGAACCCCAATATAATCTGCCTGCTCTTGAGACAAAACCTCAAGTACGACTCCAACTTTTTCAAGATGAAGCCTGGCTACTTTTTCATCTAGATTCTTAGGAAGAGTGTACACCTTATTTTCATATTGATCAGCTCGTTCCCAAAGCTCCAATTGAGCAAGAACCTGATTTGAGAATGAGTTAGACATCACAAAACTGGGATGACCTGTTGCACATCCTAAGTTTACAAGACGGCCTTCGGCAAGAACGATAAGGTCTTTTCCATTCAGTGTATACTGATCAACTTGAGGCTTGATTTCATCCTTTGAAGCGCCGTGCGTTTCATTAAGCCATTCCATATCAATTTCATTGTCGAAGTGGCCAATGTTGCATACGATCGCCTTGTCCTTCATGTTCTCAAAGTGAGCGGATGTGATGATGTCCTTGTTTCCAGTTGCGGTTACAACGATATCAGCTTCAGCACATGCGTCTAGCATAGGTTTCACTTCAAATCCTTCCATGGCAGCTTGAAGCGCGCAAATAGGATCAATTTCACTGACGATGACGCGGCATCCAGCATTTCTAAGGGATTCAGCAGAACCTTTTCCTACATCACCAAAACCAGCCACAGCAGCAATTTTTCCAGCCATCATCACGTCAGTCGCTCTCCGTATAGCGTCAACACAAGACTCACGACAACCATATTTATTGTCGAATTTAGATTTTGTGACTGAATCGTTAATATTGATCGCAGGCATCGTAAGTGAGCCATTTTTTACGCGATCAAACAAACGAAGTACGCCAGTCGTTGTTTCCTCAGAAATTCCTTTAATACCCGCAGACATTTCAGGATATTGATCTAGAACCATATTCGTAAGGTCGCCCCCATCATCTAAGATCAGGTTTAAAGGTTTGCGATCTTCACCGAATCTTAAAGTAGCGTCAATACACCAATCGAATTCCTCTTCCGTCAATCCTTTCCAAGCAAAAACCGGAACTCCAGTGACAGCGATGGCTGCAGCTGCATGATCCTGAGTAGAAAAGATGTTACATGAAGACCATTGAACTTCCGCACCTAATTCTGTAAGTGTTTCAATCAATACCGCGGTCTGAATTGTCATGTGAAGACATCCAGCAATTCTGGCGCCTTGAAGTGGCTTCGAAGGGCCATATTCTTTTCTAATAGCCATAAGACCTGGCATTTCAGCCTCAGCCAAACGAATTTCCTTTCTACCCCATTCAGCTAAGCTTATGTCTTTAACCTTGTAAGGGAGCACTTTTGTATCTGTTGAATTCATGCTGCAAATTTACGATATAGAAGGCTACCTTCGCAACATGTCGACGATGAAACATCACA
>CAWVRV010000053.1:0-14707 GCA_963932755.1 uncultured Flavobacteriales bacterium
TCGCTGAGGGTGTTCGCTCTGTAAAGGACGGGAAGCTAGCCGATGTCGCACCGACTGTTTTAGATCTCTTGGGATTAGATCAGCCAAGTGACATGACCGGGCGCTCTCTGATTTCTTAAGTTGTGTATTAGCGCAATATCATTACGCTTCCAGAAAACTTCACAACTCCTTCTACACTCAGGTCAGTGACGACATCTCCGATGTATTCTAAAGGCTCCACTCCAACATAGTTGACCGCGAGTGTGTAATAGTATGTCCCATCAGGAAGTGGTGCGTTTTGATTGTTAATCCCTCGCCAAGCACCGATGTAGTTTGAGTTATCATATACCTGAACGCCCCATCTGTCATAAACAGCAAGCTTGCTTCCTGGATATCCTTGAAGCCCCATGATTTCAAATGTATCATTGTCTCCATCACTGTTGGGAGTAAATACATTGTAGAACTCTAGTTCACAAATCTCTACGCCAATTGTACTGTAAGCAATGCTCCCACATCCGTCAATAAGCTGTACCTCTATGGAGCCGACTCCACCGCTTCCAGAACTGTAAAGTCCGTCAAATAGACCTGTAATCGCATCAATGTTTTCGAGGAATGAAATTAATGTCGTGTCCAAAGAGGCTCCGACAATGCTGACCCAAACCATATCGCCATCCGGATCTTCAATCTCAGTCAAGATTTCACTAAAACCGCCTGTGCCACCAGAAGATGGAACGGTCGCGGTTTGGCCCAAACAGATGGTTTCCTCCCCTCCTAGAAACTCCTCTAAAATTTCCCATGTAATGGTCGCTTCTGTCACTGATTCACATACATCCGTCACGGTGACAGTCGCAGATCCAGGATTGCCTCCCGTATTGTAGGTGAAGTTGTTCAAGGTGTCGTTTTCAGCCGTGTTCCACTGGAAATCAAATGGACCATAACCGCTTAAGGGGTTGACGATGAGCTCAATGTTTCCAGCACCATCCAGACATCCAACAGGTGAGGTGTATAATGTGATAGGTTCGGGGTCTAAAATGACAATCGTTGCGCTTGTTAGAATCGTGTCGCCACAATCATTGATGTATTCGTATTCAACGGTCACCCACTCAGGATCTTCGTTCACATTGTCGTTAATAACGCCTAGAGAGACATCGGCCGAACTTTGACCAGGCTCCATAATGACGATTGAGAAAACGGAACTGAAGTCGCCTCCCATTGTCGCCGTGCCGTATACATTTAGATAAATCGTGTCTTGAAGCGTATCATCGGGTCGTATTACGGTGAACACGGCGTCGTTACATCCTTCAACTACTGTTGTGTCGCCAAGGAAAATTTCGGCCCCTTCAAGAGAAGCATCAGCAACAATGTCGAGGGCGTTCGAACTGAAACTTCCTTCTTCCAGAACCACAAAAGACTCTAAAGCGTTGTCAGAACCGTCAGCGATCGCGAGTTTAATGTGATAAACCTCCCCACATTGAACTGAAGCAGATGCAGTAAAAGTCTCTGTATATCCATTGATACAGATACCATTGTTGCTTGGGTTGTCAATGTAGTAAGCTGCGTTTGTGACATTGTTTACCGAGCTAATTGTGACAGGAAGTAAGGGGTCACTGTCTGGAACTGAAGCAATGTTAATCGCTCCATCTGGAAATCCCAAAGGAGCATCATAAGGTCCTGTAATTCCTGGTCCAGAAAGGAAGAACGCAAAAATATCGTTGTACGTGGAGTTTACCCACTGTAAATACTCATCTGAACCAAATACGTAATTGAATGAAATGCTGTCTCCTCCTGCTTCGAAATCAAATTCAAGAATACATAGATCGTTCACCGAGCTCACGTTGAAGGTTTGTCCTATAAGCGGTGGAACAGAGTTGGCGACATCTAAAAGGTCCGGGTCATTGCCGAGGCCTTGACAGTTGACACACAATTCTGTTTCCATGCACCCGGGGTCGCTAAGGTGTGTGGCGTGGTCCGTACTGAGGACAAGGCCTGAGCTTACTGAGAAAAGACCATCTGCACCGGAAAGGTATCCTATTTGTTCTTCGGATCCTGTAAAGGTGATGTTGGTCGCCGTGACTCCATTTCCAATCAGCACTTCACTGACATATTGCTCGATTGTATACGGCTGATCAACTGTGAGTTGAGAGAATGCCGGAAGGGAAAACAGACAGCAAAATAACAGTGTGTAAAAAATTCTCATTGTGGATTGTTTCAATTGTATCAAACTTACAACTTATTTCCTATACAATAAATTTATAAACTTAACTTTGCGCTTATGAGTCACCCCATTATTCAAGCAAAAAACCTCACGAAACATTACACAGTAGGTTCAACAATTGTAAAAGCCCTTGATGGCTTGGATATCGATATTGACAAGGGGTCATACATTGCACTTATGGGGCCGTCAGGGTCCGGGAAGTCAACACTCATGAATATTTTGGGATGCTTGGATACACCTTCCTCAGGCGCGTATTTTTTGAATGACAAAGATGTGAGCGAAGTAGATGATGATTTGCTAGCAGGGATTAGAAACAAGGAAATCGGTTTTATTTTTCAAACATTTAATCTTCTTCCCAGGTATACTGCGCTTGAAAATGTTGCTTTGCCGATGATTTACGCAGGTATTCCGAAAAAGGAGAGATTGGCCAGAGCAACGGAAGTGCTCGAAAAAGTGGGGTTGGGAGATCGCGTTACCCACAAGCCGAATGAGCTTAGCGGAGGCCAAAGACAACGTGTTGCCGTTGCACGTGCACTTGTCATGAGTCCTTCAATCATTTTTGCGGATGAGCCCACAGGAAACCTGGATTCAAAGACATCAGAGGGAATTATGCAGCTTTTTGATGAAATACATCAAGACGGCAATACGTTAATCGTAGTGACTCACGAAGAGGAAGTTGCCGCAAGAGCTCAAAAAATAATTCGTTTGCGTGACGGAAAGCTCGACTCGGAATACTCTTAATTGCCCTTAATAGTCAAGGGTGGGTCACTTATCTTTGTCTTACATGGAAAGACTAAGAATAACAAAGGTGCTTGAAACTGCACCCTCTGAAGAAAAATTGACGGTTTGCGGTTGGGTAAGGACTTTTAGAAACGACAGGTTTCTTGCCGTGAATGATGGCTCAACATTAAGAAATCTCCAGTTGGTCGTCCAAAAAGAAGATTTTAAGGATGAAGTTCTAAAACAACTTAATACTGGGGCGGCAATACGTGCCGTAGGCGTTTTGGTTGAAAGTCAGGGAGGAGGCCAAACAGTTGAGCTGCAGGTCGAAGAATTGGAAGTTTTGGGTGGCGCAAATCCAGATGAGTTTCCAATCCAAATGAAAAAGCACTCTCTTGAGTTTTTGAGGGAAAAGGCGCATTTGAGATTTCGTACGAGCACGTTCAGTGCTGTTTTTCGGATACGCCACCTTCTGCAGTTTTCTGTACATCAATTTTTCCATGAACAAGGATTTTTCCAGATGCATACTCCGATCATTACAGGGATGGATGCTGAAGGAGCAGGGGAGATGTTTAAAGTCACAACATTGGATTTGGACAACGTCCCTAAGACTGAGGACGGGGCAACAGATTTCTCAAAAGACTTTTTCGGGACACAATCAAATTTGACAGTGAGTGGTCAATTGGAAGCGGAACTTGCTGCGATGGCTTTGGGTCAAGTTTATACTTTTGGCCCCACTTTTAGAGCTGAAAACTCCAACACATCAAGACATTTGGCGGAGTTTTGGATGGTGGAGCCAGAGATGGCATTTGCAGACCTCAAGGATGACATGAAATTGGCTGAGGATTGCTTAAAGTATGTTTTGGCATATGTTTTAAAACATGGAGAAGAGGATTTAAAATTCCTAGAAAACAGAGAGCTACAGGCTGAGAAACAACTTCCACAAAATGACAGGAATGAACATTCACTGTGTGAAAGGCTTCGGAATGTTGTTGAGAGTGAGTTTGCACATATGACCTATACTGAGGTGATTGATGCACTCAGGAATTCCAAGCCATTCAAGAAAAAGAAATTTAAATACCCTTGTGAATGGGGGGATGATCTTCATTCAGAGCACGAGAGATGGCTGGTAGAGAAGCATGTTGGAGGTCCTGTAATCGTGACAGACTACCCCTCTGAAATTAAGGCGTTTTACATGCGTGCAAATGACGACGGCAAAACGGTTGCGGCGATGGATGTACTTGTGCCTGGGATAGGCGAATTAATCGGCGGTTCACAACGTGAGGAGCGGTTAGATGTCCTCAAAAAGAAATGTGCGGACTTCAATATTCCAGAGGATCATGTTTGGTGGTACCTTGAAACAAGAAAGTTCGGATCTGCAAAGCATTGTGGGTTTGGCATGGGATTTGAAAGGCTAGTCATGTATTGCACAGGTATGTCGAATATCCGTGACGTAATTCCATTTCCAAGAACGCCATTGTCAGCTGAATTTTAAAGATGCTCAAACAATCTCTACAACAAAAGCAACTACAAAGACTGTCTCCTCAGCAAATCCAGCTGATGAAACTTTTGCAGGTGCCTACTGTGGAATTAGAAGCTAGAATCAAACAAGAACTAGAGGCAAACCCAGCATTAGAAGAAGGAGTGGAGGAGGAGGCTGAAGATGTCTTAGAAGATGAGAGAGAGAAGGATGATGCCATAGAGGAATTCGACTTTGAAGAATACCTAGACGATGAAACACCAGATTATAAAACGAGCATCAGGAATCATGGCGCTGATGTCGAAGACAAAGACATTCCCCTTGGAGCAGGAGCTACATTTCGCGAGTTGCTAGCAAGTCAACTTGGGTTGGTGTTTCTAAATGACAGCGAGCGAATGTTGGGTGAGCACATTATAGGTCAACTTGATGATGCGGGATACCTTAGACGTGATTTGGAAAGTATCGTGAATGATTTGGCCTTTACCCAAAACATCATGATTGACAAGGAGGACCTCGTGTCTGCCCTTAAAATTGTGCAAACTCTTGACCCTGCTGGTGTAGGTGCAGAGAATCTTCAGAAATGTCTTTTAATTCAAATTAGAAGAAAGATTGAGAAGCTTCAAGATTCAGTGAATTTTGTAAGACTGCAGGCGATGATTTCTGCTGAGGAAATTCTGAATAACTATTTCGAATCGTTTTCAAAAAAACATTTCCAAGCGATCACCACCAAGCTTGAAATTACGGATGAGGATTTAAGGGAGGCTCTGAGTGAGATCACCAAATTAAATCCCAAACCGGGCAATTCCGGTGGCGAGTCTACTCGAAATGTGCAACATGTAGTCGCGGATTTCATTCTGAGTATTCACGATGATGAGTTGCACATTTCACTGAATCAAAGAAATGCCCCAGACCTGAGGATAAGCCCATCCTATAAAGAAATGATGGACACATATAGCAGCGGAGCAGAAACCTCAAAATCCCAAAAAGAAGCATTGAGTTTTGTGAAACAAAAGGTGGATGCTGCCAAATGGTTTGTAGACGCAATACGTCAAAGACAACTCACTTTAATGAAAACGATTAAAGCGATTGTAGATCATCAGGAACAATATTTTTTAAGCGGAGATGAAACAGATATTAATCCCATGATTCTGAAGGATATTGCCGAGCGCATTCACATGGATATAAGTACAGTTTCAAGAGTAGCAAATAGCAAATATGTCCAAACTCCCTATGGAACCTTTCTCCTTAAAACATTTTTTTCTGAAAGCTTATCTACCGACAGTGGTGAAGATGTTAGTTCAAGAGAGGTGAAAAGAATTCTTCAGGATGCGATTGATGAAGAGGATAAAAAGAAACCTCTCACAGACGAAAAACTCGGTGTCATTTTAAATTCGAAAGGATATCACATCGCTCGTAGGACAGTTGCAAAATACCGTGAGCAATTGGAAATTTCTGTTGCGAGATTAAGAAAAGAACTCTGAATTCTTTGATTGCATGGATACAATCGCAAAACTTATATCAGCCTTTCTGCATCCTTTTGTGATGCCCTTTGCCACCTTGGTGTTATTGCTTCACTTCGATTTATATCTCTCACACAGAATTGAAGTCTTTGTGTATTTGGCCATGGTCATTGGGATCAATTCTTTGGCTCCTGCGTTTTCCCTGTGGTTTATGTTCAAGCGAAAACTCATTTCTGACTTAGACATCAGAAACCGCAAAGAAAGAGTGAAGCCTTTTTTAATTGTGCTTTCTTATTACACGCTGGCCTATATCTTGACGCTCGAAATATCTGGCATTTTTGTCCCTGAGCTATACAGATCCTTAATGTTGGGATTGGTTCTCTCTATTTTTGTCGGATGGTTGATCACGCTTAAGTTTAAAATAAGCATGCACATGCTGGCATCTGGGGGAGTTCTTGCGGCCATACTCATTGCTTCTATAAGGCTTGAAACCTATGATTTACAATGGATTTCAGCTATAATAATTTCGGGAGGATTGTTGGGGTGGAGCCGACTATACCTAAAAGCACATTCGCCTGTGGAAGTATATTCAGGATATGCAGTGGGATTCTGTTGTGTTGGAATGACAATGATATTGAGACTTGGCTAATCCAAATCAGGCAACAGCAGAAAGAAAGTTGCCATCGTTCTCTGTGTTAGATATGTATACAGAAAGCGCACTTTGAGCCCTCTTTAATTCATAAACCAACTCATAAACCATTCCTGGAAGTTCACCAGTATCTACATTAAACTTAGATCTGTGTTCAATGCCAGAGAGTAACTTTTCAGTGTCTCTAAGGCCCAACATTTGAACGCTTGATTTTAATGTATGAGCGACTGTGTGGAGATATGCATAATCTCCAGACTTCACCCGATTCTCGAGTATAGCACAGTAATCGGGATTTTGCTTTAGAAATAATTCGATGATCCCATTCACCAAACGCCGATTCCCTTGGAATGCATCTTCTAGATATGTTAAGTCAAAAGGGGAAATCATATTACTCCTTACGCATTTAAGTGCAAAAGGTTTCATATTGTATGACTTCAGTCGGAATTCTCTTCATTAGCTTTGAGGTATGCAAATAAAATCTTCTATTTTAGTTACTGGTGGAGCAGGATATATTGGGTCCCACACAGCGGTATCTCTTGCAAAAGCAGGTTTTAGAGTGGTTTTGTTAGATAATTACAGCAATTCTGATGTCAAAGCTGTGCATGGTATCAGATCTCTCATCAACGTTGAAGTTCCATTCTATGAAGTGGATTGTAGGGATAAGGATGGTCTGATTGACGTGTTTAGAACAGAAAAAGAAAAGGGCCATTTGATCAAAGGAGTCATCCATTTTGCAGCGCTTAAGTCAGTTGGAGAAAGTGTTGAAAACCCTGAGTTGTATAAGGAGAATAACATCGTGGGAACACAGCGCTTGTTAGAAGTGATGCGGGAATTTGATGTTGAAAATTTGGTTTTTTCTTCAAGTTGCACCGTCTACGGAGAACCCGAAGTTGTCCCCGTCGATGAAAACGCCCCGTTCTTAAAAGCGGAATCTCCCTACGGATTGACCAAACAAGCTTGCGAGAGGTTCATCGTAAATCACCTGACACCAAATCCTAAATTTAACGCTGTTATTCTCAGGTATTTTAATCCCATAGGAGCGCATCCGAGTGTGACAATTGGTGAATCCCCAAGAGGAGTCCCAAATAACCTTGTCCCTTATCTATGCCAATCTGTTGCTGGAATAAGAGGTGCCTTACACGTTTTCGGGACTGATTACCCGACACCAGATGGTTCCTGTATCAGGGATTATCTCCATGTAATGGACTTAGCCGAAGCGCATGTTTCTGCACTTGAATTTCTTTTTCAGGATAAGTTGAGGGATAAGGAAACGGGCTGGAGAGCTTATAATTTAGGGACTGGCAAGGGTGCTTCTGTGTTGGAGGTCATTCAGGCATTCGAAAAAGTTACCGGGTTACAAGTCCCATATTCAATAGCTGAAAGGAGGGAAGGGGATGTAGTGGCTATTTGGGCAAATGCTTCTAGGGCAAAAGATGAATTGGGCTGGGAGGCAAAACGTTCCCTTGAGGAAGCCTTAAACGATTCCTGGAAATGGCAAAAAAAAAGACCCGATTCACTATGAACCGAGTCTTTTTTTTTATTTAGTAGGGAGTATTCTTCCAACGATCAATCTTAATTCTTGATTACAGTTGTGCGAGTCACCTTGTCACCGTGAACAACGCGTAGTGAGTAGAAACCTACATCGCTTAAGTCGTCAGTGTTGAAGTTGATCACTTTGTTATCTGGGTTGATGTTGATCATGTCTGCACGAAGAACGTTTCCGGCAAAGTCAAGCAACTGAACGATTACTTTTCCCTCTTCGATTCCGTCGATACGAATACCAAGTTCATTTTGAAATGGGTTAGGGTAAGCAGTTACCTTAAGATCCGTGTCAGAGAACGATGAAGGAGTATCGTTTGTTTTCTCCTTCACTAAAGCAGAGAAGCAAGCGTTCGTCTCAAGCTCTGTTCCATTGAAAGTACATGTTCCAAGAGCATCAGCAGGATTGTCGTTTGCCAATACAGCAAGACGAGTTCCATGGTTAGACTTAAGTACGATTTTGTAATCAGCTCCCTCACGAACTTTTTCGTTCATTGGGACAATTAATAATCCGTCCTTTACATTTCTAGCAGATACTTCTTGAGCCAACATTACATTGTTACGTGAGTCTCTCACAGATATACGACCTACAAAGTCAGCATCGATGTGTTGAATTTGATAAGTGACCTGCTTAAGCGTACCTGTAGCACACGCTGTAAAGGTTTGTCCGATTGTTTCACCATTGGTGGCGATACGTCCAGTGGAGGCAGACACCTCAGTGTTACAAAGACCATTCGCAGATTTTTCAGTAGGAATGACAGTGTCATCGTTTGATTGGTCTGCACGTCCTTCATCGTTAGAAAGACCGGTCGCTACAACCGTTTTAAAACCAAATTCTCCAACCAACTTTCCACGGTAAGGTGATCCGTCAATCGTAAGTGTTCCCATAGGACCTTGCTTCGCACGAAGGCTAAGCTCAAATCCAGTGTCAGAACTTACATTAAGGATATAACGAAGGCCAGACTTAACACGCGTCTCCATAGGGAGAACTACTTTTCCGTCAACGACCTGTCCTTGCTTGAATCGTGCAATGTCGAGTACCAAACCATTCATAGATCGCACTTCAACAGTGTACGTTCCGCGATCATTTAATGCTTTAATGTCTAAGGTTACTTCCATTAATTTTCCATCTGTACAAGCTGTGAAAATTTGTGTGGCAGTAGAACCATTTAGTAGGATTGTTTGGTTTGCATCCTTGACTTCATATGAGCAGTCATATGCTGAAGTAGTGCCTTCTAATCCGTTATTAAGAGCAGAAGCGTCCTGAGCCAGGAGGTTACCAGTAGTAAAAACTGCGAGAGCAGCGAGGGTTGAGTAAAACTTATTCATAATATTGAGATTGATAGGGTTATAAAAAAAAAGATTCTCTCTCTTTTACTCTTGTCGATCTAAATAAGTTTCATTTTTTGTAAAAATAAAATACTAAACTACTATAAAAACATGATTATGAGTACTTTAGTCTTAAAATAAAATAATTTTGAAATCTGGGTACACACTCAATTATATGCTGATTGTACTGACTGTCCTGCGATACTAGGCGAAATCAGAAGGGCCCCCTAACGATTCCTTTGGCGGATTTACGAATGAAGTCAAGCACGAAGTCTTTGTCCTCACACGAAGGGAATTCAGCATCTGCAACTTTCAGGGCTTGGCTCATATTTCCATTTTGAATGTAAAGCGTTCTATAAATATCTTCAATACGTGTGATTCTATCTTGGTCAAATCCCCTTCTCCTAAGCCCTATTGAATTCACTCCTATATATGCCAATGGTTCTCTGGCAACTTTAATATAGGGTGGTATGTTCTTTCTCACCAATGATCCTCCCGATACAAATGCGTGCTCCCCAATTCTGATGAACTGCTGAATGCCTACCATTCCCTCTACGATAACCCAGTCATCAATGGTGACGTGGCCAGCAACATTTACAGCGTTTGCTAGAACCACTCGGTCTCCTATATGTACATCATGTGCCAAATGTACATATGCCATGATCAAGCAATCATTGCCAACTGTTGTTTTGAGTCTGTCCGAAGTCGCTCTGTGAATTGTGACACACTCTCTTATTGTCGTTCGGTCCCCAATCTCTACAGTCGTATTTTCATCTTCGAACTTAAGATCTTGTGGTTCAGCGCCGATGACTGCACCAGGAAAGATTTTACAATCTTCACCTATCGTCGTTCTTTCTAGGATTGAGACATTAGGCCCTATATATGTTCTCGCACCTATCGTAACGTTTGGTCCGATGTATGAAAATGGTTCAACAATAACCCCATCGCCTAATGAGGCATGTTCGTGAATGAATGCTTGTGGGCTTATTTTCGTTGTCATAGGGATTGTAAGGGTGTTAAAATACGATCTACTTTACTGAGGGAGCTCTGTCCTTAATCACTTGAGCTAAAAGGATGGCTTGAGACACCAAAATGCCTCTAACATATCCCTTTCCTTGCATATGTACCAACCCTCTTCTGATAGGCGATATTAATTTGAGATGGAACACAATTGAATCGCCTGGCATTACTTTTTGTTTAAACCGGACTTCATCAATTTTTAAAAAGTATGTAGACCAATATTCAGGTTCTTCCACATTTGAAAGCGCGAATACCCCGCCTACTTGTGCCATCGCTTCTACTTGAAGTACGCCAGGCATGACAGGGTTGTTTGGGAAATGACCCTGAAAAAAGGGTTCATTGATCGTCACATTTTTAACGCCTGTGATACTTTGATCATCCATTTCAAGAATTCTATCTACCAGTAGGAATGGATAGCGATGTGGAAGTAGTTTAGAAATTTGATTTACATCTAGAATTGAATCTTTATCTGTTCTTAGATCGGGCAAATCTTCAAGTGCCAGTATTTGTTTGTCAAGTGCTTTTGCAAATTCCACATTCGCTTCATGTCCAGGGCGTGCAGCAAGCACATGTCCATAGATGTAACAACCTGTAAGTGCAATGTCACCAAGTATGTCGAGTAGCTTATGTCTCGCGGGTTCATTAGAGAAACGTAGAGGAGATGTACTCACAACACCTGCTTCATCTTCGACCACACCTAGCTCTTTTCTACCCATAGAATCAGCGATGGATTGCAATTCAGTTTTTGAGTAGGGCCTTTCTGCAAGAACGATTGCGTTCCCTACATCACCTCCTTTAATCAGCCCTTTGTCCGCCAATTCTTTCAGCTCCTTCATAAAGACAAATGTCCTGCTAGGTGCAATTTCTTTCGTGAAATCACTAAGCTTTTCAAGTCTAGCATGTTGCGTCCCTAAAACAGGACTGTTGTAATCTACCATTACCGTAAGACGGAACTCGTCTTCTTCAAGCGGCACGATTAACATTTCGATATCGTTCGTTTTGTCTAAATAGCTTATGTTTTTTCTAACCTTAAAGAATCTTCTGTCTGCCTCTAGCTCAGTGGTTCCGACTTCTTCTATGCCATTGATAAATGCCAGTGCACTGCCATCTATAATGGGAACTTCCTGTGCGTCAAGTTGAATTAAAGCATTGTCAACTCCGGCTGCGTATAATGCAGCGAGTATATGTTCCGTTGTGTTTATTTCTACGCCGCCTTGAGAAAGTGAGGTGCATCTAAATGTAGAAATTACATTTTTTGTGCACGCTTTAACGATGGGTTGGCCTTCAAGATCTGTACGTTGGAATTTATATCCATGATGTGCATCTGCTGGCTGCACGGTTAACGTGCACATTTTCCCAGTATGCAGTCCTACACCCTTAAAGGTGATTTTACTTTTGAGTGTGTGCTGCTTCGTTGAATGAATCATGTATTTTCTTTTTCTTTAATATGCTCTGACCGAACAAGCTTTCGAAGAGCTATTTGGAACCTCTGGAATGCTTTGATAGGCATCGCTGGATTCCCTTGGTATGTGCCATTTGGATTTAGTAAGCTCGCAGAGACGCCTGACTTTGCTGCTATTTTTGATCCATTTGCTATTTTAAGGTGCCCGCCTATTCCCACTTGCCCTCCGATTAAACAGTGTGAACCGATTGTAGTTGAGCCAGCGATTCCAGTTTGGGCCGCAATGACTGTATTTTCACCGATGACCACATTGTGTGCGACCTGAATAAGGTTGTCTAGCTTGCACCCATTGCGGATAATTGTAGAGCCCAGTGTAGCTCTGTCCAAAGTGCATAAAGCACCTATGTCGCAGTTGTCCTCAATCACAACATTTCCCGTTTGAGGGATTTTTGCGTATGACCCATCATCATTTGGCGCAAATCCGAAACCATCAGAACCGACGATTGTTCCGCCTTGAATTGTGCAGCAGTTGCCTACAATGCATCGATCTAGAATTCTCACACCTGAATGAAACATGGCGTCTACACCTATTGTGACATCTCGACCTATATATACGTTTGCACGAAGTTCAGATCTCTTTCCAATGACAGCTCCTTTGTCTATGACAACTCCAGGACCTATTGCACATCCCTTTCCTATGATTGCATCAGGGTGGATTATCGCAGATGAGTGAACTCCTTCGTCCCTCTTTAAAATATTGTCGTACGCATCAAGCAACGTTGCAAATGCCCTGTATGGATCTTCCACCTTCACTAAGGTCATTCCTGCTGGCAACTCATGCTTCGGTTTGAAGTCGCTTTTCACCACAATTACAGTAGCGCTACATGAGTAAACGAATTTTTCGTACTCCATGTTTGCGAGAAAAGTCACAGACCCTGGGCCAGCGGATTCTATTTTCCCTAGCTTACGTACTCTTGCTTCAGGGTTCCCAGAAACAGACCCTTCTAATAGTATCGCTAATTCTGCAGCAGTTTGTTCCATAATTATAGCAAAGATATTTATTCGCAGCTTGTTAATTCATATCTCTCACGGAATTGCTCCCACAAGATTGTGAACTCTTCGCGGTCCCAAGTAAAGCTCCAATCTGCATCTCCGGGTACACGTAACAACACGTCTTTAACGTTTCCATTTATGTTTTTCTTGTCTTTGCACATTTTAAACCAAACCGCGTCGGACCCCCATATTTCCTCACGACCCCCAATGATGTCGATGATCCACTTGATTAATTCTTTTGCCAAAGCATCGTTAAACCCCATTTTTATGACTGAGACCTCAAGTGTGAATACAATCCCCCAAGCGATAGCAATGCCGTGCTTGCTTTTTGATCCGTGAGATGAATCTAGATCTAGACTTTCAATGGCATGACCGATGGTATGTCCCAAATTTAAAATTGCGCGCTCGCCCTTTTCATTGATATCTCTCCGCACAATACCTTCTTTTATATTTCCAGAGTCTATGATGAGTGGGGCGAGACTTGCAAGATTGGGTGCTGTGTTTTTAAATTGTTCAAGATACGGTCCGCCTGTGAGAAGCGCATGTTTAAGCATTTCCCCCCACCCACTCTTAACCTCATCATTGGGTAAGCTTTCTAACCACTTAAAATCTATCCCTGTCAGTTTTGGCTGATAAAATGTCCCAATCTGATTTTTCAGGATCCCTTCTTTGCTTTGGACATTAATTCCATTCTTTCCGCCTATTGCGGCATCTACCATCCCTACAACTGTCGTGGGAAGAATGACGAGATCAATTCCTCTTTTGTATGTACTTGCCGCAAAACCTCCTAAATCACTGATTGTTCCACCTCCCAAGCAAATACATACGCTTTCCCTGTCTGCCCCAACGCGATCTAATTCATTGTATATGCGAATAAGGTGATGATGTGTTTTAATTTCTTCTCCTCCCTTTATCTTAAAAAGGTGCGTCTTGGTCTCAATGTTACAGATCTTAATAATGTCCCTTGAATAGCTGTCCGGCAAATTGCTGTCAGCAAGCAAAAACACAAGAGATTTGCCTTGGATGAGCCCTACTAGTTCTTCCTTCCAAGATGTCGATATATAACTATTCATCTTATTTATCAATTGTTCTCGCAAAGTAAAGCCAACCTGGTTTCTTAAGTGACTCTCTTGCTATGAAATCAACACTTACAAGATGGCGCCTCATGTAACAAGAAAAAAGCCCCGCACATTTTTGGCGGGGCTCGTTTTCTTTTGTGGTACTACCGGGATTCGAACCTGGGACACACGGATTTTCAGTCCGTTGCTCTACCAACTGAGCTATAGTACCGATAAAGAGACGGCAAATATAGTGGTTTACTCTTAGTAAAGGTGTAGTTTAAAAAAATAATACTTGAATTTTTTACTGGGATCCTTGATGCTGGTGTGTGAAAAGTTCGTGTCTGCATAGACAGCTTTGTAAAAAAGTATCTTGTAAATAACTTGTTTCTATCAAAAAAGAAGACAAGCTTAACATTATAAACTGAAAGCCGTCCCAATGTGGGGCGGCTTTCTTGTTTTAACGAAAATGTACTTTTCCGACGCCCTCCATTGTTTCCAGTTGAAATCCTCTCAAGACACTTCATGTTAAGAATTAAAACTACATAAATATAATAAAACAGACCTTTATTTTGAAGTTTTAAACATAAATATAATATTCTTCTATTTAGACTAATAAGCTGATTTACCCCATGAAATGCTATAAAAATCATATTAAATGATCCATTATCAATGTATATTTAACATATAATATTTGGTATAATATATTTTATGTCCTATATTAGATGTTCATATACTGAATTTCTAGTTAATCAACCAAATCAATATATTATGCGTAAACTGTTATTTTTAGCTTCTATGTG
>CAWVRV010000054.1:0-13683 GCA_963932755.1 uncultured Flavobacteriales bacterium
AATACAGTTTCCACTGTGCTCCAAGATGTTGACGACTTGCCCAGGAGCGATTTGAGCAAGCTTGGGAATAATGCCAAGACCCGTCTTCGAGGCTTGGTGGGGGATGGTCCACGTCACCTCGGGCCATGTTGTGCCCACTTTCTTGAAAAAATCCTCCATGAACCCAGGGAGGTATTTCAGCGTCAAGCGCAGAAGCTCTCGGCCGTCCATTTGGAAGTGGTGCAACTCTGAGGAGAAGGGGTAGTCTGCGAAGCACTTTGAAACCCCACCGCCTGGAATCTGCGCAGAACGAATACCCTCAGTATAGTGTTTGTGCATGTGCGTCACCAAGCCACAGTTGGGATCTTCTGTATACTCTAGGACCATGGCCGCTGCCCCGTCCCCGAATAAGGTGAGTGTTTCCCAATTCTCAGGACCGATGTTTTTGCTTGCCACTTCCGATGCCACAACCAGGACGTATTTGACACCGGGGAGTTGCAGTTTATCTGTTGCCAGTGCGAAGGCGCTGACGAAGCTGAGACAAGTGGTGTTGATGTGGAATGCTTCACAGCGAGCGTCTTCTCCACCAGGCATCAGGGCCAAGGTCAAAGCCGCTTGTGAAGGAATGATTTGATCGAAGCTTCCTCCGGCAGTGATAAGCACGTCGATGTCAGAAAGCGAGAGTCCCGCGTTTTCTAGGGCGTGTTGGCCAGCTTTGGCCCCCAAGTCGGCCACGTTTTCGTTTATGACTTGATGACGCACAGAGACCCCGCTGTGCTTCAAGCTCCAACCCGCAGGCAAGCCATGAGCTTTCTCAATGGTTGCAGAATCGACGGCAGGTGGCAAGTGTATTCCCGTGCTGAGAATTCTGCAGGGCCTAAGTACGGAGAGCAATGATGCGGCGGAGTTTGCTGCCATTTGTATGAATTTTAGAGTCGGTGTAAGTTAGAATAATATCTGTTAACCCGTGTCGGTGTAACATCTCTTGGAGCGCTTCAGAAGCCAAGCTCCAATGGGCTTGGTGGGACAGGTAGAGCGAAAGTTCGTGGCTGGAAACTTGAACCACTTGGTAGTCCACGATGTCAGGATGGGCGCCCACTACTGCCCGTCGAATAAAGTCTGGGAACAGGGTGATCTCTTCACCCAAGATGAGCACATCGTCCATCCGTCCTTCAATCTGAGAGATGGCTTGCATTTTAGACCCACACCTACATGAGCCTGCATGGAGGATGTCATTCATACGGTATCTCAAGACGGGTTGGGACTCCCGTCGAAGGTCTGTGATGATGGGTACAAAGCGCGTGTCGTCGATCCATTCCTTTTCAATAATCAGCCAGTCCTCGTTCAAGTGTATCGTACCATGGGTGCAGGTTTGTCCAAACAAACCTTCTGTGCATTGGTACACCTGATCTACATCGATGCCAAAGGTGGCTTGGATGTGGGCTTCGTCTTCTTTAGACAACACCTCGGCCACGGAAATTATTTTGGACGGAGCGATGTCGATGGCACTTTGGATTTGGGCGTTGGCCAAGCGAATTAGCAGGCTGGGCTGCCCCACGACGACATCGGGCTTCATGCGGTCGATGTTCACCAGATGCTCTGCCAAGGGGTCCAATAGATCGAAGAACTTAAAAGAGATGAACCTTGATTGCACTGAGCTATAGAGGTTGTTGTTGGCGCGGAGGAAAAAGGCAATTCGGCGCTTTCGAAAGGACCAACCTAAGATGCGTTGCAATACAGCAGCGACCCACACGGCACGCTCTTGATCGGAAGCTAAAAAGAGACCTCGGTTTCCAGAAGTCCCCGAGGACAATCCCACGGTAATGCCACCGATGGTGGGCTTGAAGTCTCGGCTTTCCTCAGATTTTACGGCTACATCCATGGCGTCGGATAGGCTCAGTCCGCAGGTGTTTATGTGGTTGAAGTCGCGCATAAATTCAGCTTTTTCCTGAATGGGAAAGTCTGACAGAGGGTCTGAGAGACGATCTCGATACAAAGGTGCCTTGGTCAAAACGCGTTGTTGAAATCTATGCCACATAGCGCGCTGGTGGCTTTCAGGGTCTCGTTCAAATGACCTTCTAGATTTCCCCAGCGACCACCAGGCGGAGAGAACTTCAAGTTTGAATGGCAACCTCATACGGCAGAGTGAATGGGTACGATGAGTTTTGCCGCCTCAGGACAATGGGTGGCAATCAAAGGAACCTCGGGATGCTTGGTGTGGAAGTTACGGATGCGCTGAAGACTCTGTGCATAGGCATCCATGTCGTCGAAGAAGACACGGACAATGGGGTTGGGCACCTTGCCTTCTGTGACCGCGCGAATGTCCCAAAAGGCATCAGCGACTAGGAAAACTGGGCCTTGATCGGTCCTCACCAGAGCGCCATACTGGCCCTTGGCGTGTCCCGGCAGAGGAATTAGCACAATGCTTCCATCCCCGAGCAAGTCACGACCCTTGCCCAATTCGGGGTGGTCGACAGTAGGGCACGATTCAAATGTCTTGCATGATTGGCGCCATCCGTCGGTGAAGAGTTCTTTGAGTACCCCCCGGGTCCAGCTCCGCCAATCGGGGAGCTCATCGACTTGTTCAAGGCATTCCTCTGAGGCCCAGCACGTGGCGTCTGGGAAATCACGTAGGCCGCCCACGTGATCTGCGTGGATATGCGAGCAAATGAAGTGTGTGACCACACTTGGGTCGACCTGTCGGTGTGCTTCCTCTTCAGGGCGTATGGAGACTTTCGTCAGCAGTGCGTATATGCGCTTGGGAAAGTGCTTTGTGGCATCTAAGAAGCGCGAAGTGTACCCAGAGTCAAACAGAATGGTGCCGTGCTCTGGATGAATTAACTCTGCCCAAATTGCCTCAAATCGGACAGGCATTCGCGCCGCGCCTTGTATGACGTGGTGTCCAGAGGCAAAACAATGCCCAGAACTTCGAATACGAATAGTTACGTTGGTCATGGCGAAGTTTGAAGGTGCCACTCGATGAATTCGTCTAACGCCTCATCCACAGATTGTCGCGGAGTATAGCCAAGCAGGTTTTGGGCTTTAGAAATATCCATACTGAAATCCATGGCCAGTGTACCCACACCGTATACGGTAAGTGCCGGCTCTTGGTTTCCGTTGAACCATCGAGCATGCCACTCCATCAGCCTTGCCACTGTCAGTATAATGGGAAGCGGGATGGATTTGGTCAAGGGGGGCAAGGATAGCTTTGCCAAAAGCCCATGGAGCATGGGCCAAAGGGCCACAGGGTCTCCATTGGAGATGTTGTAGACCTCATTCAAAGCTTTGCCTTGGGCCTCCAATCCAAGAACGATGGCGTCGACCACATTTACAACTGGCGTCACGTCGACTTTGTTGTTGCCAATGCCCATTTGCCGCAGGCGCGATTCTTTATGTGCGCGCAGAATACGGGGCAAAATAACAGTATCACCACGTCCAATGAGCGCCCGTGGCCGAAGGATCACATAAGGAACGGTCGCCGCTCTGATCAGCCGCTCAGCTTCGCGCTTGGAAGCGGCGTACTGATTGATCGGACGCGGCAAAGAATCCGATTCTTTAAGTCCGAAAAGGGCCTTCATTTCGAAATACATGCTTGGTGTACTGACAAATATAAACCGCTTGATGCCCTGCCGAGAAGCAGCTTCGAGAAGCAGCTTGGTGGGGTTTACATTCGATTTCCAGAAGTCGTCTTTGCTGCCCCATGGAGAGCTCAATGCCGCGGCGTGCACAATGCAGTCCACTCCGTCGACCAATTGAGCGACGAAATCGGAGTCGTTCAAATCCCCTAGCATGTAGTGAACGTTGTCCGCCTTGACTTCGTTGTTTTTATTGAGTTTACGTCCTGCGGCCCGCACAGACAGTTCAGGCATCTCAGACAATCTTTCGACGGTCCGCGAGCCTAAAAACCCAGTGGCGCCTGTCACCAATATTTGCTTCATGTTCTTCATCCGTCTAATGAACCATTTTTTCCATTTAGGTAAAGCAGTCTGAAGTGCGATCGCATGGCGGTGTAAAAGTACTTGGAGCTGCGATAAGGCACGTTGTGTTTCGCTGCTACACGCTTCAGAATGCGAGTCAACGCAGGATAGTGGATGTGGCAAACGTGCTGAAACAAGTGGTGGATGACATGATGATTGATGCCGCCAAACAAATGAGTGACCCAGAAGCTCTCTGTCGCATAGTCGCTGGTGGTCAGCATGTGATGTTTGGACCACGCGTGAGGCATCAACCCATTTTCATCTGGCTCTGGAAAATGGGAGTTCTCGTCGATGTGGGCACTGAGAAGTACAACGGTCATGGTAAGGCTGGCGCAAAACTGCAGGATCAAAAAACCAAGTGCAATGACTTTGAACGACAACCCCGTGACCAACCAGGGTACGACCAACATGAGCGCAACATACGCCAATTTGAACAAGACCAGTTTCAAGACTTCAAAGGCGGGGTAGGGACGATTGTCAACTCCGCCGATGCGCTCCGAAAGCACATCCTTGAAATCGCGGTAGAACACCCAGCGCAATGTGAAAATGGCATAGATGAAAGGCATATATAGCCATTGGTATTTGTACATCGGTCGGTGTGCGTCTTGGGGGAAAATCTTCACTACTGGAGTCTGCTGGATGTCAGGATCGTAGTGGATGATGTTGGGAAAGATGTGGTGCCCTCCCACGTGTCTTTTTTTCCAGTTGTAAGAGCTCAGACCCAGTGTATCGAAGACGTGCATGAACCAGTGGTTAAGTCTTCGATTCTTAAACAGTGCGAAGTGTACAGCGTCATGTCCGACATTCAAACCCAAAAACACACTCCAAAATCCGAGGAACGCGAAACAAAGGTAAATGACGGTTGGGTTTTGGGAGCACAGAACGGCACCGTATACTCCGAAGTACACCGCAAAGAGCAGCGCCATCTTCATGAACATTTGTACGTTTCCGTGGTGCGTTTCACCGCGTGACTTGAAGTAGTCACGCACCTCTTTTTGGAGGTCAGAAAAGAAGTCATCGTCCTCTGGCGGAAAAGTGATTTTTTGCGTGATTTCGGTCATAGTTGAAGTCAAAAGTATTGCATAAACCTTTCAATTAGGCAAGATTATTTTAATTTTCAAGATTGGTTACCTCATAACAGAAATGCAAAGCAAATGAAACAAGTGGCTTGGTGTCAAGTTAAATAAACCATTCGATCAGTCTTATTTGAATGGGGTTCATCTCAAGGGACTAGAATGCATGTCATTTCTTGAAATTTATAAATTCAAGTCGTTGTTAAATGATTGACAAGAGCATTAACAAATCAATGATTGAGAAGCTTCCGTCGTCATCTAAATCACTTTGTGAAAATACATTGTTGTTGTATAAAGCCAAAAAAGCTATAATTGGCAATCGATATCATACTCAAAAACATACTTTTATTTATACCTTTGAGGCGTAAAAATGTTCCAAGCCTATAAAAATATAACAAGCAGTTTTTTCATTGCTCTTTGGGCGATTTCCCAAATGCTTCAACTTGGTCATGAAGTCAGCCACCACAATCTGGCTGACCATCACGAAGGATGCGCCCATCATCATCACAATGAAGTCAAACAACTTGATAGATCCAGTGACTCTGTCACTTTATTCGAAGATTGTATAATCTGTGATTTCGAATGGTTCAACTCCTTGGAAACCAGTGCGCAATTATCCATCTCTAGTGATTTAATGACGCTTGTTCCAGTTAAGTTGGGACATCCATCACACGCATTGGCTGAGAATTGGATTTCTAGATCTGTCACCCCAAGGGGTCCGCCTGTTAAGAGTTAGCTCTCGAGTTTCTATTCTTAATCCCCTTATTTTTTTTCATGATCTACCCTAAATCAGCTTGGGTCATGGCCGCACTTGTTGTGCTTGTATCAAAAAACGTACAAGCGCAGTCTATGGCAAGCGGTCATGTCTATGTTGCTGAGTCAGAATCCCCTGTGATCGATGCCCTTGTTCAGGCATGGCCTTGTGGTGTTATTTTTTCAACGGATTCTCATGGAACGTTCAATGTAGAATGTTCCACTGAGCTAGATTCGCTCACGGTTATTTCTTATGGGTTCACAACCGTCACAATTTCTGTTGTTGGAAGGTCTGTGATTGATGTTCCATTAACCCCCCTGTCAGTTGAGTTAAACCCAGTTACTATCTCAGGAGATATGGATCAATCGGTGGTTCGCATAGTCCCAACGTCAGATTTAATGCAAACCCTAGACCGTACTCCAGGCATAAGGAGTTTAGACCTTGGGGCCGGACTTATCCAGCCTGTACTGCGAGGTTTAATGGGGTCTCGCGTTGCAATCTTAGACGGCGGAGTTCCAATCGTTGGGGGTAGATGGGGTCAGGACCACGGGGTTTTAGTCGATCCATCCCTTTATGATGGCATAGAATGGGTGCCAGGTGGAGGTCATGTATGGCTTGGACCCAATGCTGTAGGAGGTGGTGTAAAATTCTCCTCAATTCATTTGCTGGAAAAAAATGGTTCGAGAACTCAATATGGAACAAATTATAGGATAGGAGATAACAGATCTAAGGTGTATGTCTTGAGTCGGGTGAGAAATAAAAACATGCAATTTCACGTTGGTTTTTCCGCGTCGATATTTGGTGATAGAAACATTCCCCAAAAGACATTTGAGTATCTCAGCAGAACGTACGAAATAGCTGGAGGCCGTCTCCCTAATACCGGAGGTACCGCTTATCATGGATTGGCGGGGCTGATATACTCGACCGATGAGTTAGGACAAATATCATTGGACATAAGATGGTCAAATATCCAACAAGGCCTTTTTCCAGGAATTGTGGGTATACCGTCCCAAAGCGACCTCATGGGTGATGGCAATATCTATTCAGTAGATCTGCCCAATCAACATGCAAGTCGCTGGCTGCTATCAAGTAAATGGATGAAACGAGGCGACTTTAAAAGAACGTTTCTTTTTTCGCTTTCTGGAAACGAAAGAATAGAAAATGCCCCACCTCATGCGCATGGATATGGCCCAGAACCGATGACAGATTTAAGTCTATCTCTTCATGAATATCATTTATTTGCTGAGAGCAAATGGGAGGGCGACCGTGGTGCGTTTGGCTTCCAAACCGAGCTTCTTCGTGGGACGACTGATGGGTGGGAATTCTTACTCCCCAACCATTACCGAAACCGAGTTTCAGCAATTGCAGATTACACATTTAATTCGGGGACTTTCGGAGCTCGAATAGATATGATCAGCACGGGCAATGAAAGCCATTCGGAACCTCTTTACTCCAGCAACAATGAAGTTATAGGTGAAGATGTCAGAGCCACCACACTTCAAAATGTAACGCCAAGCTGGGCATTCAGTTGGTTCCAGCCAATTGATTTAGAAAAGATCAATATATCTTTTACTGCCACAGCATACACTAGAGCACCCAGTAATTACGCTCTAGCAGCAAACGGAATTCATCATGGAACTTTCAGATTTGAGCAAGGAAATCCAGACCTCAAACCTGAGACTGCAATCGAGGCTCGAGCATCAGCAAGCTCATCCTCTGAAAAGTTCAATGTAGAAATCCAATCATTTGCTTCTCTACACAAAGGATTCATCCACATCACTCCTACCGCGAGCTTTGCGCCAATTGCCCATTCAGGACAAATATATTCCTTCCAAGCGACGGATGCATTTAGAACCGGTTTGGAGGTAAAGATGAATCTAAAACTAGGCAGAGGTAAACTGACGTCTTCGTCTTCTTTTTTGGGCCAATGGGCCTTAGAAACAGGACTTGGACTGCCTTTTACTCCTCCTGCCGACATCATTAATTCTTACTCCCATCCAATAGACGACAAGCTGTCAATCACTTTGAGTCACAGAGCAATTGCTCCATCGTATTTAGTTGCGAGAAACGAGGACTTTACAAAAGGCACTTCTCTATTCGGTATGGAATTAACATTAAAGATGAATAAAAGCGAGCTTCGCATAGAAGCAGACAACCTTTTCAACAAGAATTGGCTTGATCACATAAGCGCCTACCGAACCTTGGGATTAGTAGCTCAAGGCCGGTGGGTGTCATTCTCATGGTCTTACGACCTACATACATTTAACAAAAACTAAAATGAAAAATCTAATAATTTTATTTGCCATAGCTGCAATGACAACTCTATTCTCATGTGGGACTACTGATATAGATCCACCGACAATATGCACTGAGAACGTTGAAAATGGCATCAGTACCCTTGACGAAGTCGATGCGGATGCTGGCACAACAGTCACCCTTCTTGAATCATTTTGTGATGATGAAGGTTTGGGAGAATTAAGATGGGATATTCACTCTGCTGAGGGACATTCTCATGAAGGAGAAGAAGAAGAAGGATTTGTACTTCATTCAGGAACCGATTGGTCAGTCCTTGAAATTCAGGACTTATCAGGATCCAATGATGTTGGTCAAGTTTCTTTTGACATTCCCAATACAGTAAGAGGTGTCTGGGATGTTGTGGTTTCGTTTTCAGATGCAGAAGGAAACGCTGCAGCAGATGTGGTGACGCCTTTGCATGTAGAAAATGATTTCATCCCTTTATTCACTTTGACTGACGTCAATGGAGTAGATCCTGCTTCATGGTCAAGTGAGCAGGTATGGGAGCCGGGTTCAACCGTCACTCTAACAGGAACAGTTGAAGATTCTGATGGGATCGCCGATGCAGAAGTTCTTTTAATAAGAGAGTCTGATGAGTCAGTAGTTTGGTCAACTGTGTTGGAAGTCTTAGGCGCATCGTTCTATGATTTTTCTGTGACTGTAGAGGTTCCTGAATCTGCAAATTCGGGAGAATATCATTTAGAGATGGAAGCCGAAGATGCATTAGGAAATGCAATGCATACTGGTTTTCATTTAGAAATTGAGTAGGGGAGGATGGGGCACAAAAGGAACAGCCATCCAACAGGATGGCATGTGTTTTTGCGAAGATGTAACGCCCCACCCGAGATCATGAAATAATCCCCTACGGGCTACAACTGAATTTTATAAAACCCTGTTATCATTGAGATAGCGGGGTTTTGTTTTTTTACTGTGCCTATCCTTGTGCTTACATTTTGTTTGTAAGTGACTTTACCCTCACTCAGATTGGACGTCATTTCTCAAAAGGCAAGCATGATGTATCATTTATGTATCATTTATGTATCAATATTTGATTCTTTCGTGCTGAACTTTGCCAGAAACTATCGCAATGAAATACCCAATATTGAGTTTACTCCTGACTATTTGTCTTTTTGTATCGACGAATGTTGATGCACAACAAGTTCCTGTTTCAACTTCATTTGAGGCTACGGCTTCAGCATGGATAGAAGCATATGGTTTTCACAAGTCAGCAAGGTGTTTTAATGTAGATGTCGACTGGATCGTGAAGAACGAGGGGGTGCGAGTCAAATCGTGGAGCTTGGAGAGTATTGATAATACTCCTGAAATTGCATGGGCATCGTGGTATAAGGTTAGATTCTACGCAGAACTGATTAATCCAATGGATACGGCGAATTTTGTTGAATACAGGAGTTTTGCATGGGAAAACAACAGGTTGGAAGGCCTGGAGATTACGGGATTGGTTCCAGTGATTGCGCGCGAGTTTGGGTTGGGGTCTGAATACTACACGGGAGAGATGAATCGAGATTTCTGGCAGCGCCGAGTGGCAAGAATTGAGTACCAAGATGCGTCCGATGAGTTAAAGTCAGGGCGTTTATTTTTTGCAAAGGACCAAAGCCTCATACTTTTCTTCGCTGATTCCGATCTTACACCAGAGGTGCGTGCTGAGAATAAAATGAAAGAAGAAATAAAGAAACTCGAGCAGGCAAAGCAAGAGGTGTCGGATAAGCTCAATAATTTAGGAGATGTCCGGGGTCATTTGTTTGATGATTACCTCTACTGTTTCGCTGCGGAGTATCAAATGGATTATTCTCCGGGCTATCCGAGTGAAGCATTTACAACACCGACAACAACTTTTTCTTTTTTCGTCTCCAATAAAAGAATGGTGAAAGATTCAGACTTGACGCAATTTGGGCGCAAAACTGTGGCAGATGGTGCGTCGCTCATCGGGATTGAATTGGTCGACAGCGTGAAAACTGAGGATTACTTCTTGAACGGTGTACGGTTGGATGGATTCGGTTTCCCGGAACAAATCTTCGCTTCAGAAGAAAACGCGCTTCATTTGGAGTACAATAAATTGTATTCTGAATACAAGCCGATCTACTTGGCAAAAGAAACATGGTTCATGATACCTGAGGAAAAGTGGGGAGCTTGCGCGGACTTGGTGCAGGAACGTTGCACAGGTGTAAGCCTGCCTTCCATTTCAATGGATATACCAAAAAAGCAAACCATCAAGAATGGAGAATATGTCTACGGGAATATTCCAGGAACTGTGATTTTTGGAAAGGATCAGATTTCATATGATGGGTTAAAAATTGAATCCGAGGGCGGTGGTATGTATAAATTCTATGATACGAGTGTTGATCCGGTCATAGATTCACGCCCACTCTTTGTTGTAGGATATGAACCGAAATACGGCACATTTGAAATGATCCCAACAAACTTGTATTACGGAACAGCAGTTGAAATGACTCAAGGTTCTCCGATAAGGTGCTCTCCTGGTGCAATCAAAACGTATGTTACCATTGATGGAAATGTCTTCATTGCCAAAGCCGTTCGAGATGTGGCATACGAAATGGAGGCAGAGAAACTCCGAAAGGAAGAGGAGGAACGGGAGCGGAGGAATAAAGAATTTTTGGCAACGATTGCCCAGACGCACGGTCAAAAATATGTCGACGCCTTTAACCGCTTGGACATTATCGTCGGTATGCCCGAAGAACTTGCAGTTCTTTTAATGAACGAATATTATTTAATCAAGAATACGAGCAGTTCGTCTTCTGGAACGTTGTACCAATGTGAAAGTAGATTTGAGTCCAATTCAGGGCTATGGATTACCATATCCTCTGGAAAAGTAACCTACATTTCCACCTTTTAAGGGTCGCCGAAGAGTTCAAATCGGCGAGTTTCTTCATCACGAGTACTGATTCTTTGAATCGTTTTGACGCGCTCAAATGGGATTAAAGCTCATTCCTGATGCAAGTGCGCAATGATCGACTTATGAACCGCTACCAGGCCTGTACTGGCCACTCCCAAAAACCGGCTTCATTTGGCACAACAACCATTTGAAAGGCTCTGAAAGGCCGGTGATTGCTCAATAGTTGATAGCCCCCTACGGGCTACAACTAAATTTTGCAAAACCCTGTTATCATTGAGATAGCGGGGTTTTGTTTTTTTTACTGTGCCTGCCCTTGTGCTTACATTTTGTTTACAAGTGATTTCACCCTCCCTGGCACTCTTCTGTAATTGAGTTCCCTGAACAACTCTGTGACTCCATCCTCTGTCAGGTCAGGATTAATGATCCTTTGTAATAGGTACAAAAACTAACAAAGCCACGACGATCGTGGCTTTGTTGTGAGAAAACTCAGACGTTTTAAAGCCTGGCTTTCGATTAGAAAAACCGGACTACTTACAGAGCCTTTAGGATTACTCCTTAAACTCTATAACTGTCCCAGTAGAAGTGGCCTTTGACGAGGGTCAATTGGATCTTGCCAAATTCGCTTATGATCACATTTACGATTTGGAAAATTACTATGAAGTTTTCAGTGTATTCTCATTCAGTAGCAGTAGCGAAGAACTAGACGAATTTCTACAAGATAAATACTAAGGGCAACAGTGTTGGAAGTCTTAGGCGCATCGATCTATGATTTTTCTGTGACTGTAGAGGTTCCTGAATTTGCAAATTCGGGAGAATATCATTTAGAGATGGAAGCCGAAGATGCATTAGGAAATGCAATGCATACTGGTTTTCATTTAGAAATTGAGTAGGGGAGTCTCTATCTTTGTAATATGAATTCACAAAAAATCCCCAAGGCCATTACACTTGTTGGATTAGCAACAACAATGACGGGACTCACATTCAAGTTGAATCACTTCATGGGTGCCCCTATTATCTTCAATATAGGTGTTGCAATATTGGTTGTTGGTTTGGTCTGGTGGGCGTTTGGATTGATTCAAATGAAATAGTTGAGCATGGATAATGCCGGGAGTTTTCAAGAATCTCAATTGCCATGTCAAGACCTTCTCACCAACTGAGCTAATTGACCAATAGCTGGACTTTATAAATACAAAATCATTGTACCTTTATTGGCGTATGAAAACAACACACATTTAAATAGCAGGTATGCCAAAACTTCCAAAGGAATACAAGTTTTTAGATTTATCTGATTATGGTCGAACAGGTGGTCATTGGATTGCCAACCAACTTAAGAATACGAGATTCACTCCTATTCACGTGACTACCTTATTTATTTTTACAGGACTTTTTGCAATTGGTTGCATGCTCAACGGCTATTATAAAGCCGCTGCTTTTTTGATCATACTCAAGTCTGTGATTGATGCTGCTGATGGAGAACTGTCAAGGCTAAATAACAAACCTTCTTATACAGGTCGCTATTATGACTCTATTGCGGACATCATACTTAATTTCTGCTTTCTACTTGCCTTTTGGTATGTGACTGAAATTTCAATAATTTATATGTTCATTGCATTTTTTGGGATTCAACTTCAGGGTACTGTGTATAATTATTACTACGTGATTCTCAGAAATGCTGTTCAAGGCGATTCGACAAGTAGAGTTTTTGAAGATTCTGTACCCAAAGCGCTTAAAGGAGAAAGCCAACGCACCGTAAATATATTTTATAACATCTATAATATCTTGTATGTCATTTTTGACAAGATCATGTATCATTTGGATAAAAACGCGAGTGACAGCCCTCCATTTCCCAAGTGGTTTATGACTCTAGTATCAATGTATGGCCTTGGGTTTCAGTTGCTATTGATGTCACTGATGCTCACCTTAAATCTTCAAGATTATGTGATTCCATTTTTTATTGTTTACTCGATATTTATATTGGTATTTGTGGGGATTAGAAAAATTTTCATCAAACCTGTTTGAATTCGGCACAACAATGGGAACAACAAGTGCCAGTACAGTCTTTAATGCTTGAGTCTATTGAGAGGTGTGTAACTCCCTAGGGGCTACAACAGCCTATTTCAGGAAGGTCAGTTTATTTATCCCGACCCGTGTTTTAAAGGCGCCGAACATGACTGTGGCGGTTTTGCCTTGAATGGAGATGACTTCTCCGCGTTCCTTTCCGTTGCGGAGTTTGACTGTGGACCCTTTTTTGATTTCGTCAGATCTGTGGTTTGGTCTCCTTTTGTCGGCTTGAATGGATGCGTTTTTTGAACGTGCAGAATTTCGGGCACTCCGCTGTGCCGCTTCTTCTTTGCGAGAATTCTCTACTGCAAGAAACTTATTGATTTCTTCAAGTAGGGCGGAGTTGTTCTTCCCAGGCTTAAAGCGGTCAATAAATTGGCTAAGTTTTTTTCCTCTCGCAATCGCGATGTTAAATGCTTCTGTCGCTTCATTTAAAGCCACGGATTTCTCTGAAAACTGGGATTTAATTTTACGCGCTTCCATCGTAGTCTTTTCGGCATCAACCTCAGCTCTAAGCTGTCTATTTGTGAGTTTTGCCAAATTTGCTTTTCCCTTTTGAAGATCGCCGATAAGTGCGTCGAGCTCTACTTTTCGGATGTCGAGTTTTGACTTCGCTCTGGAAATCAACGCAGGGGAGATGCCGTTTGTTTCAGCGACTTCGAACGTAAAAGA
>CAWVRV010000055.1:0-13518 GCA_963932755.1 uncultured Flavobacteriales bacterium
CTCAGGTGACAGTTATGCTTTGCTGCCTCCATTTAATTTGGGCGATTTGGTCATCCAAAAGATCGAAGACTATACAAAGAGAATTGCGGTTGCTCTTGAGACCAGGGGGCTTATTAATGTTCAATTTGCGGTCAAGGACGACGAAGTGTTTATTATTGAAGCGAATCCCCGTGCTTCTCGGACAGTCCCGTTTATCTCCAAAGCCTATGGAGTGCCGTATGTGAATCAAGCCACCAAAGTGATGCTGGGTGAGAAGAAATTGAAGGACATGCCTCATGCACCACATCTTGATGGATATGCAGTCAAGATCCCAGTATTTAGTTATGAGAAGTTTCCAGATGTGAATAAGGAACTGGGCCCTGAGATGAAATCTACTGGAGAAGCAATTCGTTTTATTTCGGACCTAAGAGATCCTTTCTTTCGAAAGATATATAGCGAACGTAATCTATATTTGAGCAAGTAAAACAGGTTTATAGATGCTCCGTTCAATTTTTTATATCGTTTTGGTTTGGGTGGTTTGGCGTTGGCTAGATCGCATGTTTGGCAATCGTCGAAGAACAAACGCTATAAATAGACCAGGAGGTGGCCCTGGCCCCAAACCGAATTCGAATTCAAAGAACAAAAAACCCAACGATGACCGTATTGGAGATTATGTTGATTTTGAAGAAGTAGAGGACTAGAAGCTATCTTACAGACCATGAAAAAAGTATTTGATCAAGTTCTGCCCCACGCGATTGCTGTTGTTCTACTTTTTTTGATTGCAGCAGCCTTTTATTCTCCCGCTTTTATGAAGGGCGAGCGGATGAAACAGGGAGATATTGAGAAGTTTAGAGGGATGTCTCACGAGACGCTGAGCTATGAGGCTGTTGAAGGTGAAAAACCATCTTGGACAAACAGCATGTTCTCAGGGATGCCTACCATTCAAATTACGGGCTTGGGGTTTACAACATTGCCGAAAGTCATTTGGCTCATCTTGAGATTTTTCATGTCTCCAGAACTCATGACTTTATTCATGGCGATGCTCGCAGGTTATGTTTTGGCGTTGTGTCTTAAAGCGCCTCCTTGGATTGCGTTTGTTGTCGGCGCCACGTTTGGACTCTCTACAGTAACGACGCTTTACTTGGCTGCTGGACATGCTTCGAAGGTTCGTGCCATCGCTGTGATGCCTGGAGTGCTCGGGGGTGTTATTTGTGCATTCCGTGGCAAAAGAGCTGCTGGCGTTGGAATTTTTACATTGTTTCTCGCGTTACACCTGTATGCAAACCATCTTCAGATGACCTATTACCTGATGTTTCTTGTCGGAGCAGTAGGTCTTTGGGAGTTGATTTCGTCCTTGCAAAAAGGCCAAACCAGATACGCTCTGATCACTTCTTTGTTTCTTTTGATGGGTACATTTTGTGCTGCTCTTCCTCAGTCGGCAGATCTATATCTCACTCAGGAATATGCATCTCAGACAACCCGTGGAGAGGCAATATTAACGGATCCTAACGCTGCGAATACATTGCTTGCCGAAGACGGACTCGCGAACCATTATATATTAGAATACAGCATGGCCCGAGGGGAATGGTTGTCCGTATTTGTGCCAAATATTAAAGGAGGTTCAGACCCACTATATTGGGGAGAGCAGAGATACAGTGGTGGCGCTTTTTATTTCGGAGCCATCGCATTTGCTTTGTGCCTTGCATTCTTTTTCGTCGGTAAGGATCGCATGAAATGGCCCCTCCTGTTTGTCACTGTTCTGGCGATTCTTTTGTCATGGCGTGACACGTCTTTTGTGTCCGATTTTTTCATAGATTATTTCCCCCTTTTTAATAAATTTAGGGACACGAAGATGATGCTCGTCATTGTGCAAGTTGCCGTGGCTACTGGCGCAACACTTGCCCTCAAAGAAATTTGGGAGGAAACGAGTTCTAAGAATTGGAAACCTTGGCTTTATTCGTTTGGAGGAATTGTGGTTGTCTTGGCGCTTTTTTATGCGCTTCCTTTGGTCTTTTTCGACTTTACTTCAAGCATCAGAAATGATCAAGCGGTGTTGCAATTGGGAAAATCAAGCGCGGTAGATTTGAGGATTGATATTTTTAGATCCGACATTCTAAGGACCATGGGCCTTCTCATTGTGTTCCTCAGCTTGGTCATTTTAACACTCAAAAACATCCTTAACCGAAAGGCATCGATTGCTCTTTTGTCAGTTCTCATGATTGCCGAAATAATCGCAGTCAACAGTCGGTATTCGGTCAATTGGGTGCCTGCGTTTGAAGCCACTTACCCATTTGAACCTACCCCTCCAGATTTGGCAATATTGTCATCACAAACGGAGGGTTTAAATGGGTATGAAGATCTAAGACAGTCTTATATTGAGATTGAAGAAGAGAAATTAGGCCACAAATTGACGCGCAGACATTCAAGGGCAGAATTGGCGGCTTCTTTTGGCGCATTAAACGCGTTAACCCATTACCGTGTTTTCGATTGGCAAAATCCATTTAATGACGCCAGGACCTCTTATTTTCACAAATCTGTAGGCGGATACCACGGTGCAAAACTGCAACGGTATCAAGATTTTATTGACCGTGTTCTGCGACCGGAAATAGAAGATTTCAAGGCATTTGCAGAATCCTCAGGGATTGGATTGGCGACCACACGTCTCAAAGCTCTTGCCATGCTTAACACCCAGTATATCATTTTGCCCGGCGCTGAACAACCTCTTCCTTTAGGAGGTGCATTAGGGCCCGCTTGGGTTGCAGACAACATTCTGTGGGTGGATGATGCTGAAGCTGAAATTTCGCAAATAAGAAATGTCGACCTCGCTTCTACGGCGATCATGCACACAGACTTTTTGTCGGAAACAGCTTCATTTTCAATCGCTGACAGTAATGTTCCCTCGGACAACATTTCGGATGTTTCACTCATTCATTATCACCCTGATGGATCTACTTATGAAGTAAGTACTTCGCAAGATGGACTGTTCGTGTTAAGTGAGGTTTGGTATCCTGATGGATGGAAAGCAACAGTCGATGGATTAGAAGTGCCTCTTGTGAGGGCAAATTATATACTTCGTGCGCTTCCAATAGCAGCTGGGCGCCATACAGTAGAGCTTAGTTTTGAACCTTCAGGCAGGAAGTTGGCAGGGTTAGCGAGTGGATTGGGATCTGCTGTTTTATTGATCTTTCTTCTCTCTATGAATTATATGGCATATATGGAAAGCCGTAAAAGTGTAGGGTAATGAATCTGATTCACACAAGTTTATCGAATGATTGGGACGATGCGTTTTGGGACAAATGGGACAACTTCCTGACAGAAAACCCAAGCGCATACCTTGACTCAAGGTCAGTAAAAGCAGCGTTAGATGTTCCACAGCGCGTATTAAGAGCACTCTGCTGGGTAGATCATTCGAGTAACATTTTAGGTGTGGCTACCACAGAAGACACTGCAGCTGTCAGTCAATCAAAAGGTCAGTTTCTGAAAGCAGAAAGGCCTGTTTTTAAGCTTGCGCAAAGATATTTATATCGTGGAGATGGCAACTTTAAACTGAACGTAAGGGTTTTAGGAATGGTGCTCTCCAGTGGAGACCATGCGTTTAGATTCTCGGATAATCTGTCAAAAGAGGAAATACACAATGCCATTGACGAGGCGGTATACCTTCGTCCATTTCCGGATTCAACCGTTCCACGATCAATCCTTGTTAAGGATCACTACAGTGAGCTTCCTTGGGAAGAGCGGTTTGCTGGGGAATCCAATTGGCATCCCAAATGGGTGGATTTGGAATTTGATCCCGTGATGGAGATTGATTTGAAGTCTGATTGGAAGAGTTTTGAGGATTATGGCAATGCTTTACGGAAAAAATCCAGAACGAAAATAAGAAAGATTTTTAAAAGTTCAGAAGAGTTGGTTCAAAGGGATTTGTCTCTGAAAGAGGTGATTTCGCTCTCTGATGAATTGTACGATTTATATTCAAAAGTGTATGGAAGAGCTGGTTTTCAACTGGGGAAACTGCACAAACAAGATATCATTTCCCTGAAAAAACATTGGGGAGTTGACTTTCCTGTCATCGGTTATTATTTCGAAGGAAACCTTGTAGGTTTTCAGTGCGGCATCGTTACCCACTATACTGTAGAAGCCTTTTTTGTTGGTTTTAATGAAGATGAAAACAGAGTCCATGCAATCTATCAAAGGATGTTGCTTGAATTTGTAAACCAAGGGATTGAGCGAGGAGCAAGTAAGATTTCTCTTGGCAGAACGGCATTGGATATTAAGTCTTCATTGGGAGCCACGCCCAGAAGATTGTCCTGTCATATGAGGGTCAATAAGCCTGCGATTCATTTCTTATTAAGAGTCATTGCTAGCGCCTCTTCTCCGAAAATTCCACAACTTAAAAGAGCGTGGAAAGATGATGTTATTCAACCCTAAGCGATATTATATTCGCATTTTTATACAGAAATTACATGAACAATAAAGTAGCATTGGTATTGATTGGTGTTTGGCTTTCAGCGCTTACATATTTACAAGTCTCACCTGAACCTGTTGTAATCTCAGACAAAGGGTCAGCTGTGATTGCCTATGTACACGGCGACACCATTCAGCAAGGCATGTTGTTAATACAAAGCTTGGAGGCGACCCTTATAGAGAAAATGACAGAGGTTGAGTCTGTTTTGCAGGCGCAAGCTCTCCCGCTACAAGAAGAGGCGCAAGAACTGATCAGTTATGCAAATTCAGGACAGGCATCGTCTGATGAGATTGATATTGCGAGTCGGAGGGTAGGCGAAATTGAAAGCATTTTAGAGAGGATGCAATACGAAGCTGAGCAAAGTTTTGCACTTCGCGAGAAAGCGATGCAGGACACGATTGCCAAACATCTCACAGGAACACTTCGTACATTTTCTAAAGATCGTGGAATTGATTTGGTTTTAAATTGGGGCCTCAGTGGTGAAGGTGTTCTTTATGGGACAGATTCACGTGATATAACAACCGAGGTTTTGGAAGCTTTAAACGTACCTAAATAAATATTGATTATGATTCTCTCTGACACAAAAAAGAAGGAGCATATTGTCGAGTACATTCTGTTTTTATGGCAAATTGAAGACCTTATTCGCGCTGCCAAATTCAATCCAGACATCCTTGAGGGTTGGGCGGAGGAAACTTCAATGCGGGAGGATACTGATCCAGATAGAGAAAAAGAATGGATCGTGGGGTTGGCTCAATCTATGCGAATAGAGGGAAAGGAAGAGTCGGGCCACATCACCAAAGTAAGTGAACCATTGGTCGAATTGGCTCACCTTCACGAAATGCTACTGGGAACGGTTGAAGATTTAAGATATAAAGAAGCTTTTGAGACAGCCAAACCTTTCCTGAAAGAGTTGAGTGCAAAGCAAAATGATGAAGCTGTTCACCCTGTAGAGCAATTGCTTATCGGGTTATATGGTTGGTTGATGTTAAGAATGAAAAAACAAGTCGTTTCCCCTGAATCAGAAGCCGGATTTGTTGCTTTTAGAAACTGGGCAAATGCGCTGGCAAGGGGTCATGTGAAAGTATATTACGAAGCATAACCAACAATACTATCCTTGTTTTGTTGTTAAAAACTCAAGGGAGTCTATGTGTTAATAGGCTTTCGTTTGGCGATTTTGCAGTATGCTACCTACCACACCTCTTCACAATATTCAGCTATGGAAAGCTGAGGTGATAGACCCATCATCAGAAGAAGGACTGATACGTTTTGCAACTTTAAAATCAAAAGGACTGATTCATTCGGAGATTGACACTTTAGAGAGTCAGGTGGTCGAATTGGCCATCATTCGAAATCCATCTCTTAAAGACAACCCCTTAGGTCTTACAAAAGCGATTGGCGCAATCATTGGAAAAAAGACCTGGGATACATATGGCCGATGGGTTTTGTTCCCTTGGAACGGTTGTGCTGTCAGATTGCTGCCACCTGCGTCGTTTGTCGAAGTAAGAACAAATCGCAACCGAGATAGAATCACAACGCAAGAGCAGGAACTTTTGAGTGAAAAAACAGTGGGGATTGTCGGGCTTTCTGTAGGTCATTCCGCAGCGGTAACAATCGCAATGGAAAGATCTGCGGGGACAATTAGAATTGCCGACTTTGATGATCTTGAACTTTCAAATTTGAATCGGATTCGAGCTGGAGTGTTTGAATTGGGTCTTCCCAAATGGCTTATTGCAGCGCGTACAATTGCAGAAACAGATCCATATATAAACGTGGAGGTTTTTCCCGACGGAGTACAAGAGGAAAACATAGAAAGCTTTATGAATCAGTGCGACGTTGTCATTGATGCCTGTGATGGACTTGCAGCAAAAGCGATGATTCGAATGGAAGCACTGGAAAGGAAAATTCCTGTCATCATGGATACAAGCGACAGGGGGATGCTTGATATTGAGAGATATGACATCCTGAATTCTACAGATGGTTTTCTTCATGGTCGGATAGATTCTGAAACGATGACGTCACTGAGAAAAAGATCTCACTGGGATACAGAAACATTAAATTTATTTATTGACTTTTCAACCGCTTCTGAAAGAGGCCAAATCAGTTTGGCGAAGATGGGTACTGAACTTGTCGGTTGGCCCCAATTATATTCTGATGTCGCTTCTGGCAGTGCTTTTGCAGCTGAGGCTGCGCGCAGATTGCTGCTTGGAGAAGATATTCCTGATTCACGATTATACCTTGAAATAGATGAGCAGCTCTCTGTCAAGAACTAGCGCCGAAAAGCTAAGACGCGCGAAAAGTGTCAAAGAAGTTCACTTACGGGTGCTTAGGTCTTCTGAAGACCTTGCGCTTTCACACAAGATGGTGGAAGGGCATAAGCGTGTTTTAAAAGCCTACGGCATCAATAAAATATCTTCATTTAATTCTGATTGGATCGGTAGAGATGATGTCGTTCTCATCGCTGCGATGTCTGCGGATGGGGAGCGTGTGCTTGCAGGTACGAGATTGCAATCAGGCCCTGAACCTGAAGGATTTCCTCTCTATAAAGCAGTAGGGGAGATGGATGAAAATATTTCGCCTTGGTTGAAGTCAATTATTCCAGAAGGAACGATTGAACTAAATGGCATGTGGAATTCAATTGAATTGGCAGGGATGGGTTTGGGCGTTGAGTGGATGGTTCAGTCTGCGATGGCTTCTATGTCGATGTTGGATTTAAGAAATCTGCTTGCGCTGACATCTCCTGTTACGAGAAAAATGAGAGACAGGATGGGGTGGAAGATTCATGATGAGTTTGGCGATGAAGGGTATTTTAAATATCCTACTGAAAAATTAAGAGCGAGCATAGAGCATTTTACTTTCCCTGACGATCTCCCCAAATCTGTCCCTGAGGTCAAAGTATTTATGGAAGGTATTTGGGAAGCCCCTATCGGACACGTGATGCATTTTGAAGGACCCAAAGGGAAACTGAAAGTCATTTTTAACTTTTCGATATGACAAATAGAAAAGCCATTTCTAGGCTTTCGTTTTTATTATTTGTCGTGTCGATCTTTTCTTTTCAGGCTTCTTCTTTTGCCCAAAAGTACCTCGGTTCTCGTCTTGAGATATTATCTACAACGGAGCGTAATGCAGATGTACAATCTCCCATTGATTTGCTTCATGAGACCTGGGTGAGATCCGATTTGGATGTACCAAACCTTGGGAATTCTAGCAATTGGGTTTGGGCACGTTTGGATTTAGATCCTGTGATAGATGCTGGACTCAGTGTGGAAATTGCTTACGCTACGATTGATTCACTGCAAGTCTTTATGGTATGTGATGGTATTGTTAAATCAAAGAGTTCTGCAGGTGCCACTATTCCGAGATCTTTGCGTGAGCAACAATTGGGGAATTACCCATCCTTTCCCATACCTGTTGAGGACTGTATGAAACTTACTTGTTATATACGCGCTTGGAGTGGGAAGCAGATTTTATTGCCTGTGCGTGTAGAGGGTTCTCGGAAACTTTTGACAGATGGTCATTATCGAGATGTATTTTTTGCGATCTATTTCGGAGTCGTGATTTCCCTTCTTATTTATAATCTGTTTCTTTATTTCAGTGTTAAGGACAACAATTATTTACAGTATGTCTTGTTTATTATCGCTGTAGGGGGAACACAGCTCGTGCTCAATGGATATGACCGGGTTTTTGAATTGATTTCTTCTCCTTGGTTAGCGCTTAGAATAACGCATATCTTCGGTATTTTAAGTGGTGTGTTTTCTATTCTTTTCGTCAGGAATTTTTTACACTTAAAGTCCAAAGCTCCCCTCTATCATAAAATTTTTGGCTGGTTGTATATCCCGTATGTCTTTGCATCAATACTGTTGGTTTCAGGGTATTTTAATGCATCATATGATATGATCAATGTATCCGCATTGTCTATTGTTCTGCTTGTCCCTGTATCAATTAAAGTCTGGAGAAGTGGGGATGAGTCTGCAGCTTATTTTTTAGTTGGATGGTTGGTTTTTATTACGGCCGTCACTGTATTTGTATTGAAAGATTTCGGGTTAATTCCCTACAATGAAGCCACACTGTATGCCCTTCCAATTGGAAGTGCGATCGAGTTGGTGGTTCTGTCCTTGGCGCTAGGGTCTCGGATTAATCAACTTAAGAAGGACAGGCAGAAGGCAAAAGAAAAGGAACTCAATACTTCTCTTTTGAATGAAAAAATTCAAAGAGAACAAAATGTTGAACTTGAAAAGAATGTGACTGAGAGAACTTCTGAGTTAACTGAAATGAACGATTCATTGGCAGAGACACTTGAAGATCTTAAATCTGCTCAGCAGCAGTTAATTCAATCTGAAAAATTGGCTTCTTTGGGTCAATTAACTGCGGGCATAGCACATGAATTAAATAACCCGATTAATTTTGTGACCTCCAGTACACAATCTCTTAAAAGAGATTTCGCTGATTTAAAAGAAGTCATCGAGTCTGTTGCCGGTCTTCACCCCATGAGCGAACAACTGTCTGATGAACTTGAGATTGTTTTTCAAAGAATGAAGGAATTGGATATTGCCTTCACTCTCAAAGAAATAGAGGAGCTTTTGGCTGGTGTAGAAGACGGTGCTGAAAGAACTGCTGAGATTGTAAGCGGTTTAAGAATTTTTTCCAGGATGGATGGAAATCAATCATCGGATGCAAATATCAATGAACTGTTAACCTCAACCCTGATTATATTGAGGAGTAACCTGAAGGACGAAGCAGATGTTTTGACGGAGTTCTCAGAAAACCTTCCCAACATTAACTGTCAGCCTGGAAAATTAAATCAGGTTTTCATGAATATCATCACAAATGCGGCTCAAGCGACTATGGAAACGCAGCTTATTCGTTCTGATAGGGAAGTGAAAGTAAGAACACGATTGGTGAATGACTCGGGAAAACAGTTTATTCAAGTTGAGATTACCGACAATGGTGTGGGGATGTCAGAACAGAAAATGTCACAAATATTCAATCCATTCTTTACCACGAAAGGAGTGGGGCAAGGAACTGGGCTTGGGCTTAGTATCGTAAAGGGAATTCTAGACGATCACGATGCTACAATAGAAATTACATCTGAAATAGGTCAAGGGACGACCTTTCTTCTTAGCTTCCCATTATGATACATGTTTTATATATCGATGACGAGGAGCATAATCTAACTTCTTTTAGAGCAGCATTTCGCAGGACTTTTCAAGTCTTCGTAACGACTGAACCTTCTGAGGCTGTTAGGATATTGGAAGAAAACCCCATTGAAGTTGTTATATCAGACCAAAAAATGCCCACGCTAAGTGGTGTCGAGTTTTTTGAACTTATTATGCCAGAACATCCCAATCCAGTTCGGATGTTGTTAACTGGACATGCTGACATTGATGCTGTAATAGATGCGATTAATAAGGGTCAGATATACAAGTATATCAGCAAACCTTGGAACGAGGCTGAGTTAAAACGTCTTGTTGAAGAGGCGAGTGAACTGTACCAATTCAGAACTGCCCAAGATATGCAGGCTTCCAACTATAGTAAAAGATTGTATTCTGCTCAAGACAGGCTCGAGTCCTTAATTTCTGAAATTAAATCCTCTACAGAAATCACAAATGACACTAAGGAAAGCTATCTAGGAACGATTAACGAAGCAATCTCTCTACTTCAAGTTCCCACTTAAGCTGTTTTTATCTTCTATTGAGTTCTATTGTCTTTAAGCTTTGTATCTTGCCATCTAGATTTCATAACCTATGCATGTAATTCTAATCGATGACAGTGAAATTGACAATGCTGTCAATAAGAAGTTGCTCAAATTGGCCCGAATCTCGGACGATATTGAGGTGTTTACTTCTCCGCGTCAATCTTTGGAAAACGTGAAAGAGTTAGGAATTACATGGACATCTCCACGACTCATTCTGCTCGATCTATCTATGCCGGACATTGATGGGATGCAATGGCTTAAAATCTTCAGAGAGCTTCCCGACCAAGTTCAAAACAAATGTCTTATTTACGTCCTTAGCGCATCCATTGATCGCAAACAACTGGACCTAGTCGATGCCGACCCTTCTGTGATCGCATTGCTTGAAAAGCCACTGGATGTATATCTACTCCAGCAACTCATCAAACAAGAAGCTTAGCATTTGTAAAGCTTAAATACGAGTTAGAGGTATTTAAAATCTTCCCCAGTTTTGATTTTCAGCAGGGTTTCATAAATAAGTTTGATACAACCTTCAATGTCATCCTTGTGAACCATTTCTACTGTTGTATGCATGTATCTCAGAGGGAGAGATATCAGTGCACTCGGCACTCCACAATTAGAATATGCAAATGCATCTGTATCTGTTCCTGTAGACCTTGAGGCCGCCATTCTCTGAAAGTCAATCTTGTTTTCCTTTGCAGTTTCAATAATGCGTTTCAACAGATTGTTTTGAACAGCTGGTCCGTAGGTGACAGCTGGTCCTTTGCCCGCTGTGATATCACCTTGTTCAATCTTATTTACCATTGGAGTTTGGGTACAATGGCACACGTCTGTCACGATAGCTACATCGGGTTTGATTCGTTCAGCAATCATTTGTGCGCCGCGTAATCCGATCTCTTCTTGGACTGAATTTGTGATATATAAACCAAATGGCAACGTTACTTTGTTCTCTTTAAGCATTCTCGCAACCTCTGCGATCATGAAGCCACCCGCTCTGTTATCTAACGCTCGGCCCACATACCAGTTTTTATTCAAAACCATAAACTTGTCTGGATAGGTCACAACGCATCCCACATGAATCCCCATCTTCTCAACCTCTTTTGCGTCTTTTGCGCCAACATCTAAAAAGATATTCTTGACCTTTGGAGTTTCTTCTTTTGCCGCAGTTCTTGTGTGAATGGCAGGCCACCCAAACAATCCTGTAACAGGACCTTTGTCAGTATGGATGATGACTCTCTTTGAAGGTGCGATGAGATGGTCACTTCCGCCGTTCCTCCGCAGGTAAATGAATCCCTTAGGGGTAATGTAATGAACGAACCAACTGATTTCGTCAGCATGCGCCTCAATCACAACCTTGTACTTGGCCTTTGGATTAATTACTCCTACAGCGGTTCCATACGTATCGACAAAATGTTCGTCGATATACGGTTTTAAATAATTAAGCCAGAGTTTTTGACCTTCAGCTTCAAATCCTGTAGGTGAAGGGTTGTTCAAATAAGTCTCTAGAAATGCCTCAGACTTCTTGGTGATGATTTTATTTTTTGCCATGTTGTAAAATTATCATGGTTTTCCTCATTTGGCGATCTTTTTTTGAAACCTTATTCAACTCCTCTTGTTCCTATTTAGACAAATAAATCGGACTTAAAAACAGGTAATTCTTCAAGTCCGATGAAGCAACATGGCTTAAATCTTAAAAGCAGTACTCATTTTTTGCGATACAGGTATCCGCAACCCTACGCCTAGCCTCTTTACAATTGAAGGGGTCCACTTTTGTAAAGCGCTTCATTCCAAGCATCATCATTTTAAGTTCATCTCCTTCTGCAAAACCGTTCAGCGCTTCCTTGCCTGCGATATTGATTTTATCTGCGACACTGTATACATACGTTTGCATTATATCAAGTTGTATAGAGGCCGCATCTTCTCCTTTTGCTTTGTGAAGTTTCTGTACTCTCAGGACCAATGACTCTGCGGTGTATGCCCAATTCATCATATCGGCAATATTCATAAGGACTTCTTGCTCTTTTGCAAGAGTCATCATCAATTTTTGAGCAGCTGATCCTGCGACCATTAAAATTGATTTCTTGAAATTCTTGATGTAGAGATGATGGCGGACGAAGATGTCAGTGGGTGGGGGTCCAAATTCTGGAATTCCCGTCAATTCACTTGCCACCTCCATCGCTGGCCCCATTAAATCCATCTCACCTTTCATTGCTTTTTTCAGAATCATGTCCACAGTAAGCATTCTGTTGATTTCATTTGTCCCCTCAAAAATTCTATTTATTCTCGCATCTCGATAGGCTCTTTCTACTTGAGTCTCTGCACTGTAGCCCATCCCGCCAAAGATCTGAACGGCTTCATCTACTACGTAATCAGCCACTTCGGAGCAGACGACCTTCATCATCGCACATTCTGGAGCGAATGACGCTATCCCTTTCAGGGTTGCTTGTCCGTGCTCAACGCCATTTGCTTCCAAAGCCTGAATGGCGTCATCAATGTTCTGAGTCGCGCGATACACGGCTGTTTCTGCGGCAAATGTTTGAATCGTCATCTCTCCAATTTTATGACGAATTGCGCCATATTTAGCAATGGGTCTTCCAAATTGTTCTCTTTCGTTTGCATATCTTATCGAGTAATCGATGCCTTCTTTACACGCACCAATCACAACCCCACCTAGCTTTATTCGTCCTATGTTTAGGATGTTCACGGCAATTTTAAAACCCTTCCCTCTCTCGTAGAGTAAGTTTTCAACGGGAACCTTTACGTCATTGAAAAACACCTGTCTTGTGCTCGAGCCTTTGATTCCCATTTTCTTTTCTTCGGGATTCATCGTGATGCCTTCGTATTCTTTTTCTACAATAAACGCAGTAAGATTTTCGTCATCGTCAATCTTTGCGAATACAATAAAAATATCTGCGAAGCCAGCGTTCGTAATCCACATCTTCTGGCCGTTAAGGACGTAATGTGAACCGTCTTCACTCAATATAGCTTTTGATTTGGCGCTGTTTGCATCTGAACCAGAACTGGGCTCAGTGAGGCAATAGCACCCTTTTAATTTCCCGGTAGCTAGCCCTGGGATGTATTTCTGTTTTTGGGCTTCATTCCCATAATAAAGAATCGGGAGCGTAGCAATTCCGGTATGCGCACTGAAACTTACCGCAAATGAGTGGCCTCCGCCGACTCCTTCCGTAATGATCATCGTGCTCTTGAAATCCATTCCCAAACCACCCAATGATTCAGGTATCGAGCTACTAAGTAGACCCAACTCCCCTGATTCCTCAAGAAGTTTAGCCATGAGGCCTTCTTCTTGATTGTCAATTGGATCAAGATTGGGCACAACTCTGGAATTTACAAAATCCTTCGCTGTCTGTTTCATCATTAGATGCTCCTC
>CAWVRV010000056.1:0-13479 GCA_963932755.1 uncultured Flavobacteriales bacterium
TTCTTCAAGAAGCACCTTAAACAGATCCGTTCCTATCATTTCAGAAACTGAAATCGATTTTCTTGAATACCCTATGAAAGAAAAAACCAAGTCACACATTTCATGGCCCCCAACATCTATGGAAAACGCACCCTCCGAATCTGTGGGGACCACGACTACCCCTTTGCCATTACAAACGAGCTGAACAGTCACCCCGGGCATAAGCACCCTGGAATTCATATCTGAGACCGCACCGTTCACAGTTTGGGCTGAAAGATTCCCGCTGAAAAACAACAAACAGAATATTGAAAAGGCCAATAAGTGAAAAGAAAATCTTTTGATCATGTGCACAATATAATATACCAACCTTTAATGACTCGCAACTTCGTGAAAAAGAAATGCCCATTTGTCAGCCTGTTCATCAATGATTTTTGAAGTAGGCTTGCCAGCACCATGACCCGCCCCTGTTTCAATACGTATTAAAACTGGCCTATCACCTTGATGAACTGCTTGCAGTCTGGCCGCGAATTTAAATGAGTGCGCGGGGACAACTCTGTCGTCATGATCCGAAGTCGTCACCATCGTACTTGGATAAGACGTTCCTTCTTTTAAATTGTGGACAGGAGAAAAAGAAAACAGATTGTTAAATTCAACTTCCGTACTGTCTACACATCCGTATTCAGGAATCCACCCCCACCCAATTGTAAACTTATGGTACCTCAGCATATCCATTACGCCCACTCCAGGAAATGCAACTGCTGCCAAATCTGGCTGTTGTGTCATGACGGCACCTATTAGCAAACCCCCATTTGACCGCCCTTCAATGGCCAGGTTTTCAGAATTGGTGTATCCTTCCGATTTTAAATATTCTGCAGCTGCGATAAAATCGTCGAATACATTTTGTTTGTCGAGAAGCATTCCCGCTTTGTGCCAATCCTCTCCAAACTCTCCTCCCCCTCGTAAGTTAGGCATGGCATAGACGCCTCCCCTTTCTAAGAAAACGATGTTTGACGCACTGAAACTTGGCGTGAGACTGATGTTAAACCCACCATATGCATATAAAAGTGTGGGGTTTTGCCCATTCAGTAAAAGCCCCCGCCTGTGAACGATAAACATGGGGATTTGTGTGCCGTCTTTAGAGGCATACCAAACCTGTTTTGTCTCATAACCCTCCGGTTTAAATCTAACCTTGGGACTGCTGTACTCCGTATTTGTCCCGCTTTCTATATCCAACCTGTAAATACTTGTGGGGTGCGTGAAAGATGTAAATGCATAAAACACCTCGTCGGCATTCATTTTACCTCCAAATCCACCCACAGATCCCACTTTACTTGGCAGTTCTATTTCCAACGAATGCCCACCATTCACATCAAACTGAACGACTGCATGACATGCATTGCGTAAGTAAGTGGCAAATAAGTGACCCGCTGAGGCACTTACAGATTCAAGCAAATGCTCAGACTCTGAAATAACATCTGTCCAAAGCGATCTGTCTGACAAATCGGCACTTGCATCTGCTGCGACTAACCTGTATTTGGGCGCATCAATATCTGTAAGCAACAAAATTTTGCCGTCTATATGTTCAACCACCGAGCTGTGGTCCTTAAAGCCAGCAACCAACACTGTCCACGGTGAATCTTTTTGCTCAAGATCTTTCACGAGTAGACTGTTGCCATCTGTACCTGTAGAAACATTGAGGATCAGGTATTTGTTGTCCTCTGTGGCATAGGCAAAATGATATCTGTTCGGTTCATCTTCATCTCTGTAAATCAATTCATCCTCCGATTGAGGGGTGCCAAGCTTGTGATAATACACACTGTGAAAAACATTCTCAGAGCTGAAAGCGCTTCCCTCTGGTTTGGGATAGCGACTGTAGTAAAATCCATCATTCACCCAGCTAGTGCCGCTGAACTTAACCCACTTAAGCTCATCCTCTAACTCGTTTCCTGTCTCGATTTCTATGACGTTGATTTCCTGCCAATCCGATCCCGACTCACTTTTAATGACGGTCACAAACTTGCCATCGTCTGATGCTCCTCCCAAGGATGCCGTAACCGTCCCATCCTCACTAAGCGCATTTGGATCAAGGAACACGCGTTCTTCGCCACCCAGCTCGTCAAAGACATAAATCACACTTTGGTTTTGCAGGCCATCATTTCTCGTAATAAAATACGTGTCACCCACTTTACGCGGAATCCCCACCTTCTCATAATTAAACAGTTTTTCATACCGCGCTCTTAACACATTCCTTAACGGAAGTGCATCCAGGTATTTTCGAGTGACTTCATTTTCATCTTTCACCCACTGCTCTACTTCAGGAGCCCTGTCATCCTCTAGCCATCTGTATGGATCCGAAACCTCAACACCCCAGAGTGTATCTTTTTGATCGACAACTCTGGTTTGAGGATAAGTGATCTCACCTGGCTTCAAAACGTAAGAAGAAGTTTCACCGCATGACAAAAAAGCAGCCGTGAAGAAAAGGAATATGATAACACGCATTTGTTCATTTTTAACCAAATATACTTTCATCAATCGATTCTCACATCATATATTAAGGCCATAACCAAACAAGGCAGTTTTATTATGCGCTTCAGCGTCAAAAAGCGAACACATTTTTCATCTATATGCTTTCTGTCAGCCCTGACATTTACGTGCGCGGCCCAATCATTTGACACCAGTATCAGAACGATTCATGTGGCCGATTCTGACAACATTGCATTTGCAGGCTCTGGGGGGTTTATTGGATACACTTCCACCGGAGGTGAAACATGGGACACCACGCGTTGGGCTGTCAAGACTCCTGAAGACAGCATCATACACCCCTCCTTCCGATCTTGCTATATCGTTGAAGATAAAATTCTTGCCGTAGGTATTTCCGCCCCTGGATTTATCATTCGTGCTCCATTAAACGATTTACATTCTTCGACAGTCGTTCATGCCGATTACGATGAACGCACCTTTTGGGATTCGATGCAATTCTGGGATTCAAACAATGGCATTGTGATGGGAGACCCCACCGGAGATTGCTTGTCTGTTTATATTACAAACAACAGCGGAGATGATTGGCACAGAGTAGATTGCTCAGCCCTACCTCCTACTCTAAAGGGAGAAGCCGCATTTGCAGCGAGCAACGGCAACATCTCTTGCGTTGGGTCGCATGCCTGGATCGCGACAGGTGGAGGCGCTTCAAGAGTCTTCCACACAGCAGATCAAGGACTCACTTGGGAAGTCACGAACACACCGTTAATTCAAGGCGGTACGATGACTGGCGCATTCGCAATTGCTTTCAAAAATGAAAAAGAGGGCATCATGATTGGAGGAGATTGGGAGAATCAAACACGCAACGTTGGCAATCTCGCCTATACTTCTGACGGGGGAGAAAATTGGATCTTGCGATCTGAGGGGGCCGGTCCTGGATATAGATCATGTATCATTTGGAGACCAAACCACAACAGCGAATGCATCGCAATCGGGTCTAAGGGAATCGACCGATCAATCGACAACGGCCTCAATTGGGAGCATGTTTCTGATGACAGTTATTACACCGGTAGGTTTACGCCAGATGGCACCACCCTGTGGCTTGCTGGGCATCACAAAATAGCCAAAACAATCTGGCCCATTGTGAGCGACTCGAAATCTACGCGAGAGAAATGAACCTTCCTCCAACACCTGCAACAATCAAATTGCGCGCTGATGTCGAAAACCAGCTCGGGTTTGAGGTCACATGTACACGTGACTGCATCATCCTCTCTCAAGAACTGAAGCGGTTTGACAGACGGTTCTCTCTTAGCGTAAGCACATTGAGAAGGTTTTTCGGAATCATCAAGCAAAACAGCGCCACTTCGTATACGTCACTTAATGCACTGGCGAGGTATACTGGCGCGCCAAGCTATGACAAATGGAATGACCATCATTTTCACAATTCAGAAAAAAAGGAAAAAGCAGGTAATGGAATATTTAAGTCGGAGATAACCACCAAAGATTTCGACACGAGACCTGAAACAATCACGCGCACGATTCAAATAATCAACACGCTTTTAAAGCAAGTTGAACAAAAAGAAACGTTTCATCTCTCTCCACAAAAGCTAAGGGAAATAAACCAGCTCACCTTTTATTTACTTAATATTAATGCGTATCCAACAGCGACCTGGAAAAAGTTAAATCGAATTCCTCGGGCACGTATTTTTATTGAAGCGTTCCCTCCAATAGATTTTCTAAATGGGGTCGGAGAAGAGTATATGCGTGATTATTTAGTAACGGCTACTTCAGAAGAAGAAAAAATGTTTGCCAACTCATTAGTCGCTTCGGGATCAATCTATTCAGGAAAGAATTTAAAATCTGCAGTCGTGGATCTTAAAATATTTGAGCGTTATGACCGTGCGATTCATCCATCTCCTCAAGCGAGAATACTTGGCTTAAATCTACTTGCTTTACAAAATGGCATTAAAACGGAAACGAACCAGAGAAAAGGTTTTAGAGAATTAATTCTCGAGGGCATTGAAAATGAAACTGAGATTTGGCCAAAATGGTCCAGCTTAACGAATATTTTCAAACTAAGGTTGGCAGAATGGCTTATCCTAAGCAACGACGTGAAACTTTTAAAGGCATACAACAAGTCCATAATGACTCTGAAGACTTCACAAGAGATCACAATCACATATAAACATGAGCAATTTGATGTAAGTTTTGAAATTTTCCATGCATGGGCTTTATTCTTACTTGATGAGAAAGAAGAAGCCACTGAGGTTATAGAGAGCATCGATTTGGCGAAGCTATCTATTCATGAAGAGAGAACAATATCGATTTACTATTACGCCCTGACTTCGAGACTTTATTCAGGGGATAAGAGCACATCTAGCATAAAATATCTAGACTTGTTAACTGAACAAACAAAATACCACGGATTGCGTACAATGTTAAATTTAATTAACTAGGATTCACATGGATAATTTGGTTAAGCTGGCCCCTTGTGTTGAGTTGGTAAATTTATTACAACATTGTATAAAATCTCCTAAACGAACTCATTTGAACTGAAATGAACTCATTTGAACAAATCAATAAAATGAACTTTGACGCATTGGTTTTGGAAGGAGGAAGTTTGAAATGCGCGTTTACTGCTGGCATATTAGATGTACTTATGGATTCTGATTTCCCTGAATTCAAGTACTACTATGGGGTATCCAGTGGATCAATGGCCATGTCGTATTTGTTGTCAAAGCAACGATCTAATTTCATTAAGGTCACAAGAGCACTCGTTGAAGACCCCAATTTCATTAGCTACAGAAACACCTTTTCACAACAGGGGTTAATGAACTTAGATTTCCTTCAGGGATATGTTCACGAAAGTTACCCCTTTGACGAGGAAGCTGCAGACAGAAATAGTGTAGGGAAAAAAGTCTGTATCGTAGCCACTGACCATCTTTCAGGAAAGCCACATTACCTAACACCCAGCAAAGGAAAGTGGCTCAATTACATGATGGCTTCTGCAACATTGCCATTCATCACAAAGGGCAGAACGAAAGTGGATGGTAAATGGATGTTTGATGGAGGATACTCTGATGCTATACCTGTTAAAAAAGCGATTAAAGATGGCGCAAAAAACATTCTTGTGATCAGGACAAGACCATCTCATGAAAAAATTGACAAAAGCTATATTTCATTAATGGCAGAATATTGGAATTATGACAACGACAATATCTCTGACCTATTCTCACAAGGCTATAAGACATACAATGACTGCGTTGATTTCTTAAACGGACCTGAACCCAAGGGAATTCATTGGACGCAAATTGCGCCACCAAATGCACTTAGATCAGATGGATATTACCTGCACGTACAAGACATCGATGCAGATTACAGATTGGGACTTGAGATGGGATTAAACTTCCTGTCCGAAATGAAAAATAATTAGTGCTTGATAACGATGTGCTTCTGATCGAATCTAAAACGATCTCCAAACACACCTCCTTTTGCCCGTTTACCTGCAGAAATAGCCATTGTGACACTCGCTCTGCGAGGAAGCCCTAACAGTTTTTTAACTCTTCTAGAGTCTAACCCCTCCATGGGACAAGTATCAAATCCATGTGACCTCATTGCAAGCATAAAATGAGCACAAGCAAGCGCTGTACTCTTGTTTCCCCATACAGTCATCCCCCACCGACCTATAGGCTCTCTAGGGGTAGGTTTAAAAATGCCACGTATGTTATAAAAAAGCCACTTAAAGGGAGCTGCCATCCCTAGAAAGCCAGTCGTATAAACCATAGGCGTTATTTTCCTGAAATATTGATACGCTTTCTCAGGCATATCCCCTCTGCGGTCAAACTCCTCCAACATCCATGTGTTGTTTCTCTTCCAAAGATCTGGTCTCGCTACAAACACAAACAGTTCTTTTGCTGTTGATGCTGCAGGTTGGCCAAGACAAAGCTTCACAAGCTCTTTCTTTTTTGATGAATCAATGACATGATGAATCTCCCAAGCTTGAAGATTGGATGAATTAGGTGCCATCAAAGCAGCATCTAAGCATTTGTCAATCACATCCTGAGGAATCTCATCATCCGCAAAAAACCTGACACTTCGACGAGAATCGACAATCGCATGAAAAGCAGTTGAATCTGTTTTGGCGGCTTCAACCGAAGGACGTGACTTTTCCTCTGGCGCAACGAACATTTTAACTTTTACCATAAATATGAATTGTTATATTGACAAAAACAGACCTGCTATAGTCGCAGACATCAGATTTGAAAGCGTACCTGCCGCGACAGCCAATAGGCCAAACTTAGCAATCTCAGCTCTTCTAGTTGGTGCTATTCCACCCAGTCCACCAAGAAGTATCGCTATAGAACTGAAATTGGCAAAACCGCAAAGCGCAAAGGCAACAATCGCTTTTGACTTCTCAGATAAAAGCAAGGTTGTATCCTCGGCCAAGTAAGGCATAAAATCGAGATAAGCCACAAATTCATTCACCACCAATTTCTGACCGATAAAAGAACCTACTGTATTTGCTTCATGCCATGGAACACCAATCAAGAAAGCAAGCGGACTAAATAAATATCCCAGTATTAACTCAAGTGTGAGGTCAGGCATTCCGAACCAACCTCCTACACCTCCGAATATTCCATTCACTAGGGCAATAAGACCTACAAACGCAAGAAGCATCGCGCCTACATTCAAGGCGAGTTTAAGACCTGACCCTGCTCCTGATGCTGCTGCATCAATTACATTCACCGGCTCATCTTCTGAGTCTTCATCTTCACTTAATTGATTGAGTTTATAAACAGACTCCTCCGTCTCCGGCATAATCAATTTCGCAAACAGCAATCCACCTGGCGCAGCCATAAACGAGGCTGCTATAAGATACTCTATAGGAACGCCCATAGAAGCGTAACCTGCAAGAACACTACCCGCTACTGACGCTAAACCTCCGCACATTACCGCGAAAAGCTCAGATTTCGTCATCGTCTTAATGAAGGGGCGCACAACGAGAGGGGCTTCTGTTTGGCCCACAAAGATGTTCGCAGTAGCCGACAAAGACTCAGTGTGTGATGTCCCTAGCAACTTACTTAACGCTCCTCCCAGAATATTGATCACCCACTTCATAATCCCCACATAATAGAGGACACTAATAAGTGCAGAAAAGAAGATGATGACTGGAAGCACACGCAATGCGAATATGAATCCGAAATTGGTTGTTGCAGTAAGATCTCCGAAAAGAAAATGTATTCCATCATCTCCGAAAGCAATGACTTGTGCCACGCCATCTGATATAAAAAGCAAGATCTTTTTACCGAAAGGAATATACAAGACAAAGGCGCCGAACATGAACTGCAGCGCAAAGGCACCCATCACTGTTCTTAACCGTATTGCTTTTCTGTTACGAGATAACAGCATGGCTATTCCGATCAGAACAAACATCCCCACAAAACTCATTATAATTCCCATATCCTAGTTTCTAGTTATCCGTTTATTTGAAAACACCATTTTGAGTTGTAAAGGAAAAAGGGAGAAGATTAGATGCACTTTTTGACACCAAAACGACTTCATCTCGTGCTTGTAGGTAAATCTTAATGGGTGTCTTTTGTCGCAACTCAGTTTCCCGCAACACCTGCCTACAGCTGCCACATGGCATGAATGTATCAGGCACAGCGAGTGGAGAGGGAGAGACAATGGCAATCGACTCGATGTCTTCTTCTGGAAACTGAGCTCCTGCGGAAAATACTGCGACACGTTCACCACACAACCCTGAAGGATATGCAATGTTTTCCTGATTGTTTCCCAGAACAATCGTTCCGGACGCCAACCTTACAGCTGCCCCTACATGAAATCCTGAGTACGGTGCATATGCATTTGAAGCTGCTTCGTGCGCTTTTCTTAACAACTCCGCTTCTCCTTCGTTTAGATCTTGTGAGTCTGTGAGGGCTACCACACATTTCACTACCATCTCATCTTTATTCATCCGTGAAAGATAGTAAGAAATAACTACAACACTGGACAAGGCTCTCCGAAGCTCGATAAAATGTTTAGAATATCTGATACCGTAACGACACCATCACCATTGACATCACCAATACATTCAGTGGTACATCCAAAGTCAGAAAGGATGATCAGCAAATCACTTACCTCTATCAATCCATTGTTATTCAGGTCCAGTGGACATAGAGAAACCCCTTGACAATCGTAACCCTCGAGTGGGTATATACAATCACCCGGATCCGTTGCCAGAGAATTGTAGTTACATGCATCTGGCTCTAAACATCCAGGCAGCTCATCTGCATCACAGATCTCATCACCATCGACATCAAATAAGCAATCGCCAGCACAGTCATATCCATCTTGTGGGAACACACAAGTTCCATTATCTAGGTTTGCAAGCGGATTGTAATTGCAGGCCAAAGGATTTGCACACCCTGCAATAGAAATGAAACACGAACCATCATCAATCGTCGCGTCTGGGTTGTAATTTGAAGCGAGCGGATCCGTACATCCCGAAATACCAGCAAGCTCTAAACAAAAGGAATGGTCTGCTTGGAAACCGAAATTACCTCCTTCTACGATCTGAGCGAAAATTTCACCTGACGCGTCTACCAACTCATAATTGCCCGTAACCCCACCATAGGTCATCCCATCTCCATATGAATCCAACACAGACAATGTATAGCAGCCAAGCGTTAAACAGGTCGTCTCTACATATTCAGTTTCGGATGATGAATAAGGACCTCCAGACCATACTGTCGCACCATTTTCATTAACAACAGTCCATGTGGTCTCTTCAGGATAATTGTCTGTCAGCAGTGACAGTGTAACCTGCGAAGCTCCGAGCGTAACAAACTGGGTTGCCAATTGGTTGTTTGAGAGATCTTCATCTATACCATCCGAAGAAGACAAAACAACTGACACATCAATTGTATGTGTTCCGCTTCCCAAATCCACACATGCATCACCACTTGGACATAATGCGATATCGACAGAAGCTCCAGAAACCAAAGAACCAGTCCAACCTTGTGTGGTCGTTTCCGTTCCATCAAGTGAATATGAAAGCGAGAAATTCGTGATGGTTTGGAGTCCAAGGTTAACAATCGATATCGACGGACTCACATCAGTCCCACAGCCCGCAGAACTCAACCCTGAAACACCCTGAACAGCGAGATCCCAATCAGCGCCACCGACACCTTGAGTGATGGTTATATTTGAATTAGAGATGTCAAAAAAGACATTGCCTTCCCCCTTAACTTTAAATCTTGCTGTCGTTGTTGTGATGTTTGGAATCAGTAATGTCGCTGAACCACTATTTGAAACTCCGGTAGCTAACTCATAAGGAAATGAGTAACCCCCATCGGTGGAAAGTAAAATTTTAACAGTAGAACAGTTGACAGGAGATTGATTGGTACCTGCTACATCCCATGTGATCGTCGCAAAACCATTTGGCACTGAGCCACTGTTGGGAGAGGTCACCACAAATGGTCCTGAATTGCCGTCTACAGAAAGAGACATTAACTCATCTGTAAATGCACCGCCACCGGAACGATTGTCTCTTACGGAACATTTAAACTGTAATCCTCTAGAATAGGTAGGCAAGTGCTCACCAATGGTCGTTGTGCCATTTACTAAATCAGAGATGCGTGGAAACACTCGGGTATTTGAGGTTGTCGACGGCCACGACCTAAAAATAGTTTGATTTCCTGAAGGGTTCGTAAGATTGTTATCACCACTTGCTGTAGCGGGCCCCAAATCATATTGCTCCCAGTTATAAGTAATCGCATCTCCATCAGCATCTGAACCAGAAGCGATCAGCTCAAAAGGAGTATTGGCAGGAATTGTATTTCCACCACCCAACGTTGACACAGTAGGAATACTGTTGTTGGTCGCAGATGAAGAGGCACATGAATTTCCATTTCCATTGACCGTAAACGAAATCATTTCGTTAATGCTGTGGTTGTGAAAATGGTCGTCAGAATTTGACTGAAGATTCGGTGCACATATCCCAGCATAACCCATAATTGTAGAAGCCGACCCAGGCTCATAAGCCGCGCCGCTTGACCTGTTACAACTGTTGTTTTGGGTGTGATTCCCTCCCCATTGATGCCCCATTTCGTGCGCGACATAATCGATGTCAAATGGATCGTTGACAGGTGAGTTTTGACCTGTCACTCCTCCCGCTTTGTTTCCGCCACAAGGAGATTGCAAGTATGCAACACCGCCTCCACCAGTTGAAAACACGTGACCTATGTCATAGTTGTTTGAACCAATTTCACTGTTACAAGTGCTTTGGTTTTGACTGAGCATTGCGCTCCCATTCCCATTTGAATATGGGTCACTTCCACTGTTGAGAAAGATGACATTTTCATTGTTTGGAACAATCACCATTCGGATACATACGTCGCGTTCAAATACGCCATTCACCCTTGCCATAGACGTATTCATTGCTGCAAGAACACCCGCAACGGTACCGCCGTGGTATTGTGCATACTCACCTGTACAGGCAAGTGCCAATCGGTATGTTCTTAATGTTGAGCCATTTGAAACCATCATGCTCTTTTGAATTCCCATTTGGAGAACCTGAGGCTGTGATTTGACAGATTCAGGCGTCAGTGTTGCGTTTTTCGATTTCGGGATGACTTCTCCCAAATGACCATCTTTCACCACACAACCTTCAAGTTGCTTGTCCGTATTTTGATAAAAACTGTCCTTTGTGTAGCTAATGCATTTTGTTAAATCACCAGATATAAAAGGATCAATATACACTGTTGATTCAGAACGCAGAATCATTGCATGGAATCCTTGAGGCGTTAAGTCAAAACGGACAACTGAGCTCGGATTATCAATTCCTTGACCTAAAAAAACTTGTATTTCCGGGTATTTATTAGCCAGTTCTGGAGCCATCACAGGACTGTTCACGAACGAAAACAATTCCATCGTACCATCAGGCATCGGCAATTCTATAATCGCCGATGAATTTCTTGCAGAAGCTTCTTTTTCATGGGGAGCTGAATCTAAAACCTGGCGAATGGTTTCAATGTCAATGGCCACAGTTCTATAAACGGAGGGTTGAATGGTGGGACTACCTTGATCAGATCGTACACTGATATCAGACCAATAACTTCCTTGAGCATATGAAACATTGTTTCCTACCTGAAGGAAGATTGAGAGAAAAAAGACCGTGACAACTGTGAATAAAGAAACAAATCGATTCATGATGATAGAATAGGGTTCAAAACCGTATAAACTCTAAACGCTATAATCCCCAAACGGTTGCCTTGGGCAGGTCGATATTTTTAGTTTCTTTTTCTGTCGAATGAAGGTTTATTCCAAACCTTGATCTCATCTTCTATTTTCACTCCCTCAATCACCTCTACGACAAGCCCATCAGAAAGACCCAACTTCAGATTTCTTCGCTCAAAAGTATTTGGCGAAGTCTTTACTTCAACGAAAGCTTGACGTCTTTCATACTGAATCAAGTTTTCACTTAAAGTGAGTACCGAATCTCGTCTGTCAAGCTCTACATCAGCATTTGCTGAATATCCTGCCCTGAGAAATTGTCCATCCTTCAATGTGACTGCAGCTTTAATCTCAAATTGAATGGCACCTGACTCCTCAATACCTTTTGGTGCAATGCGCTCTAATGTCGCTGGATATTTTGCGCCATCAATCGCACCTATGGTCAGCACCATACCCATGCCTTCATGCAATTTCTCCACTTCACTTTCATCAATTTTCCCAACAAAAATCAAATCTCTCATGTCGGCAACCGATGCGACAGTGGTGCCATCATTAAAGCTGTTCGCTTCAATCACACTGTTTCCCTTTTTAACTGGAACATCTAAAACCATTCCATCAATGGTCGAGCGAATCAACGTGTTAGATGTGGAACCGCCACGTGAGGTCACACCTTCACGAACAATTCGTAGGTTATCTTCTGCGCCAACGATTTCTTCTTTGGATTGTTTGAAAGCCAACTCAAACCCTTGCATGTCCATCGCAGAAACCACGCCCTGCTCAAACAATTCCGCATTTCTTTCATACGTTATTTTCGCATCATCTCTGGATATCTTAGCACGTGACAAGCGATTCTCTGCACTTGAAAGCGCTGCAATATTTGGAACGATCGTCACTTCCGCCAAAATATCTCCAGCTTGCACCAAATCACCCGCCTCGATATGAACCTTCCTTACAATACCACTTACTTGTGGCTTAATTAAGATTTCTTGACGAGGCTGAATGCTCCCCGACGCAACGGTCTTCAAAATAACATTGCCAATTTCTGCTGATTTTACCCCGTAAAACATCTCAGAAACTTGTTCTTTTTCGTAAAGAAAATTCACCGTATAAATCGCCATACCTACGATTACAACAACCAAACCCATCAGGGCATAAAGTTTACCTTTTTTCATTCTGTTCTAATTGCTTCTACTGGACGAATTGCTATTGCGCGAATTGCTGGCAATATACCCGCTATAACACCCATCACGAGCATCACACCGAGGGCAATAAGTACAGTATATAATGATATTTCTGGATTTCGGAAACTGCCTCCTGAACCACCCATAGATTCAAGCAAATGATTGACGCCCTCAAGGGAGGCAACACCAAAGGAGACACCCAACAGACCACTAAGTGTGGTAAGGAAGATGGTTTCCGACATGATTTGTCTCATGACGGTTATAGGCGTCGCGCCCATCGCTCTGCGAATCCCGAGTTCTTTTGTACGTTCTCTCACAGTAATAAGCATAATATTCATGATTCCAATCGCACCTGCAAGCAATGCAAGTCCTCCAAATATGAAAGAAATCAGCCTAAAAGCTGCAAACAAAGACTCAACTTCTTCAAATTCAGAAGCCATAGACCAAGACCCCATGGCTCGTTTGTCATCTGGGTGGACACTTTTACGTTGCTTTAACAAAGACATCACCTCAGCCGCAGATGTATCTGCATGAACATTCTCATCCATGAGTAAACTGTACCAACCTACCTCATTGTTTGTATGAAAAGATTTCCCGAAAGTGGTGT